>JACQOK010000475.1 GCA_016202565.1 Betaproteobacteria bacterium
CGCAACGCACACGTGTTTCATTATGTTAGGCACTCTAAGGCTGATTGACCGCTCCGCCTCCGTTGCCAGCGGCGAAATCTCGCCCATCCTGCCCTGAGCGGGAAAATCGGGCGTTGCATGATATCCTCATGAAAACCATTGACAGGGAGGAGGACCGGTCGTGGCCAGATCCATTCTCTTTTTGGTGATTGGCGGCTTATTCGGTACCGGCGCCGGGTTTGCCCTCGGCATCTTCGTATATCCGTACATTTTTCTCGCCGACATCGTGGCCGCGGAGCGGGTGGAGAATTCCGCCGCGCGGAAGATCGTGGCAAAAGGCATGTTCATCCATGCCAATCCCTCGGATCCGATCCACTACGGCAAGGGCGCGGTTACGGTGTACGAAAACCTGGTGCATCTGGAAGCCAGCTTCGAAGTTGGACCGGGGCCAAAATTTCACGTCTACCTCGTGCCGGAGAAAAACGTGACACCCTCCACCAATGTCGCCAGGACAATGTACATCGATCTGGGGCGGCTGAAGGCGTTCAAGGGCAGCCAGAACTACCCGGTTCCGGCGGGCGTGGATCTTGCCAAATACGGCAGCGTTGTGATCTGGTGCGAGCAATTCGGTGTGCTTATTTCGCCTGCCGCGTTGAAGCCGGTGTAACGCCACGCGCGCCCCGTCACAGCGTTCCAGAGTAATGGCATGAAATTAACTCCCGCATTGGTTGTGCTCGGACTCCTGTCGGGGTGCGCGCACCAAGTCCCGAAGGAAGCCCTGCCGGTCGAGCGTTCCGACGCCGCAGACGGCATCGAACGCGATGCCGGATCGCGCGCTGAACTGCTGTTGCGTGCCTTTGGACTGGTGGGTGTTCAGTACCAATTTGGCGGACATTCCCCGGACACCGGGTTTGACTGCAGCGGTCTGGTGCAGTACCTGTTCAGCGAGGTGTTGGGCCTTGCGTTGCCGCGCCGCGCCCAGGACATGAGCCGGATCGGCAGCGCAGTCCGACACCACGAACTTCACCCTGGTGACCTGGTGTTCTTCGACACGCTGCGTGAACCGTTCTCCCACGTCGGCATCTACCTCGGCGATCATCGCTTCATTCACGCGCCCAGCAGCGGTGGCCAGGTCGAAGTCGTTTTCATGACCGACCGCTACTGGCACCGGCGCTACAACGGCGCCCGCCGCATCGGCTTCTGAGGCATCTACGCCCCAAGACACCGGCCTGCTGCGTTGCGGCGAAATTGGTAAACAAGAATCGTTCTCTATTGCATTTGGGAATCATTCTTGTTAAGATCGCTTTAAAGTCCGCTTTTCGCCCAACTCGCCAACGGAGCCGGTACCTCTATGACCACTGATTTAAAAAGATTTTATACGTGCGGCGTCGCATTCCTCATTGCCGTGGCGGGGGTGACCGCCAACGCTCAAGATAAAGTGCTCAACCTCTACTCGTCGCGCCATTACCAGACCGATGAAGCCCTCTACGCCAACTTCACCAAGCTGACCGGGATCAGGATCAATCGAATCGAAGCCGGCGAAGACCCTTTGATCGAGCGCCTCCGGAATGAGGGCGCGAAGAGCCCCGCCGACGTGCTGGTCACGGTCGACGCTGGTCGCCTGTGGCGTGCCGAACAGCTCGACCTGTTTACCCCCGTCACCTCCAAGGTGCTGGCGGCGCGTTTACCCGATCACATGCGCGTGCCCAACGATCGGTGGTTCGGTTTTTCCGCGCGCGCACGCGTCATCGTCTACAACAAGGATGCGATCAAACCCGCCGCCGTGCAGAACTACGAGGATCTCGCCGATCCCCGGCTCAAGGGCAAAGTCTGCACGCGCTCGGGCAGCCATGTTTACAACCTGTCTCTGATGAGTGCACTGATCGAGCACTGGGGCGAGAAGAAAGCCGAAGAGTGGGCGCGCGGCGTGGTGGCGAATTTTGCGCGTGCGCCGAAAGGCGGTGATACCGATCAGATCCGGGCGGTCGCCGCCGGCGAATGCCAGGTGGCAGTCAGCAACAGCTACTACTACATTCGCCTGATGAAGTCAGACAAGCCGGAGGACAGGAAAGTCATCGCGAAAGTCGGTTTGGTCTGGCCCAACCAGAAAAGTTTCGGCACGCACATGAATATTTCGGGGGCAGGAGTGCTGAAGCACGCGCCGCACAAGGAAGCCGCGATCAAGTTTCTCGAGTATCTGGCGAGCGACCAGGCGCAATCCTACTTTGCCAACGGCAATAACGAATGGCCCGTCGTGAAGAGCGCTCCGCTCGACAATCCGGAACTCGCGTCCCTGGGGAACTTCCGGGCCGACAACCTCAACGTCGGCGCGCTCGGGAAGAATCAGGCGTTGGCCCAGAGAATATTCGACCGCGTCGGTTACAAGTAAGAACGTTTCATGCCGCGCCATTGCGCGCGCGCAGCATCATGCGGGACAGCACGGTGAGTGGCAGCAGGCCCACCGCCACGATGGTGAGTGCTGCGGTCGAGGCTTCCGTCAGACGCTCGTCGGAAGCCAGGTTGAAAGCCTGGACCGCAAGCGTGTCGAAATTGAACGGGCGCATCACAAAGGTCGCCGGCAGCTCCTTCATCACATCGACGAATACCAGGAGTCCCGCAATCAGCGCGCTGCGCCACAACAGCGGCGCATGCACTCTGGCGAGTGTGGCGGCCGGGCCGAGACCGAGCGAGCGCGCCGCGCAATCCATGCTTGGCGTAATCTTGGTAAGGCCGGCTTCGACCGTCTGCAACGAGACCGCGAAAAACCGGACCAGATAGGCGTAGATCAGCGCCGCGATGCCGCCCGTCAGGATCAATCCGGTCGATAGCCCGGTGAGCGACTCGATCGCCGACGCCAGCGCGTGGTCGAGGCGCGTTACCGGAATCAACACGCCGACCGCAATCACCGCGCCCGGGACCGCATAGCCCAGTCCGGCGATGCGGTTTGCGCCACGTACCAAGGGGCTCCGGCTCGAGCGTGCGGCATAACCGACCATGAGCGCCAACTGCACCGCCAATATCGCTGTAATCGCAGCGAGGGTTACGGTATTGAACGTCAACTCTATGTACCGGGCACCAAACTGCGCATCACCGGAAGTAAACGCCATGTGCAGCAGGATGCCGGCGGGCAGGAAAAAACCCAGCACGAGCGGCACGGCACTGGCGAAGAACGCGACCGCCGCCTTGAAACCGCGCAGTTGATAAGGATAATGCAGGCGCCGGCGGTGAGCGGTGTTGTGGAAGCCGGCGCGTCCGCGGCTCACGCGTTCGATCAGCAGCACCAAGAAGACGAAACCGAGCAACGTGGCCGACAATTGGGCTGCGGCAACGTGATCGCCCAGCGAAAACCAGGCACGGTAAATCCCGGTTGTGAACGTCTGCACGCCGAAGTAGGCAACGGTGCCAAAGTCGGCGAGCGTTTCCATCAGCGCGAGCGCGGTGCCGGCAACGATGCCAGGGCGCGCGAGCGGCAAAGCCACGCGCAAGAACGTTCCCCACGGGCTGTAGCCGGAAATGCGCGCGACTTCGAGCATGCTGTCCGACTGCTCCAGGAACGCGGCACGCGCCAACAGATAGACGTAGGGATAGAGCACAAACGCGAGCATCGCCACTGCCCCGGTCAGGGAGCGCACGTCGGGAAACCAGTAATCACCCGGTCCCCACCCCGTCCATGCGCGCAGCCACATCTGCACGGGACCCGCAAACTGCAGGAAGTCAGTGTAGGCGTAGGCCATCACGTAAGCGGGTACCGCCATCGGCAGCAAGAGCGCCCACTCGAGCATGCGTCGGCCCGGAAAACGGCACATCGTCGTGAGCCAGGCGGTCGTGACGCCGATCGTGGTGACCCCGTAGGCGACCCCCACCATCAATCCCAACGAGTTCACGACGTAATCGGTCAACACCGTCGCCGCAAGGTGCGCCCATGTACCTTCGCCGGGGACGAATACGTTCCACAACACAACGAACACCGGCACGGCAAGGAGCAGAGCCAGCGCGACTGCGAGCGAACTCAGGGCGCCGGGACGCCGGACGCGAGAAGAAGTGGCGGCCGCTCCTGCAAGCGTCCCGTCAGTGGTCATGACGAAGCGGCCGTCGTTGCCCCACGCGGACATTGTGGGCAAGCCGAATCAACAGTAGCACTATGCGGCAGCATGATCGATGTAAGTACTGGAACCAGCATTGGATTTTCATTGTAACAAGAATCATTTGCATCAGCAAAAGCGTATAATGCCGGCCATGCCGACGCTATTGGAACTGAACGGTGTCAGCCACGCCTATGACGGCCGGCCGGTCCTGGGTCGCTTAAGCTTTCGCGTCGAAAAGGGCATGATCGGGTGCCTGCTTGGGGCAAGCGGCTGTGGCAAGACGACCGTGTTGAGATGCATCGCCGGTTTCGAGCCGGTGATGGCCGGCGAGATTCTGCTCAATGGCCAGATCATGAGCCGCCCCGGCCTCACTACGCCACCCGAAAAGCGCCGCATCGGCATGGTGTTTCAGGACTACGCGCTGTTTCCCCATCTTACGGTCGCGCGCAACATCGCCTTCGGCCTGCACGAGATAGCCGAAGCGGAGCGCACCGCACGGGTTGCCGAACTGCTGGCGACGGTTGGACTGAGCCAGGTCAAGAACCACTACCCCCATGAATTGTCGGGCGGTCAACAGCAGCGGGTCGCGCTCGCACGCGCGCTGGCGCCTCGTCCCGACCTCATGCTCCTTGATGAACCGTTCTCCAATCTCGACGTCGAGATGCGGGAGCGCCTGAGTCTCGAAGTGCGCGAGATTCTCAAACAACAGAACACCACCGCGATCCTGGTCACCCACGACCAGCACGAAGCCTTCAACATCGCCGACGAAATCGGCATTATGTCGGGCGGATCGATCGCGCAATGGGACACGCCATACAAGATTTACCACGAGCCCACGAGCCGTCTTGTCGCAGATTTCGTCGGCCAGGGCGTGTTTCTGCCCGGTACTGTACTCAACGAAAACCGCATCAAACTCGAGCTGGGGATGCTGGAAGGCCGCTTACCACACCGCTGCGCACAGGGAACAGTGGTCGACGTGCTGCTGCGGCCCGACGATATCCTCCACGATGACGCGAGTCCGCTGCAGGCGCAGGTGCTGCACAAGGCCTTCCGCGGCGCCGAGTTCCTCTACACCCTGCAGTTGCCCGGCGGCGGTCGCGTGCTATCGCTGGTGCCGAGCCACCACAATCACGCGATCGGCGAGAAAATCGGTATCCGGCTCGAGATCGACCACGTAGTCGCCTTTCCGCGCGATGGGAACAAATAAGCGTCCCGGCGATCCGGTCTATTGCCTTTGCTGGTCCAGCGGCGTGCCGCGAGTCTCCTGCACGCGGCTCCGCAGCTCGCGCGCGAGTTCGTCGACCACCAGTGCGTAGTTGACGCTGCGGTTATAGCGGGTGATGACGTAGAAATTCTGCAGGCCGAGCCAGTATTGCGGCCCGCTTTCCGCTTCGACCATGACCAGCGCGGCCGGCGCCTCCTCTTCCACCGGGGCGAGCGGCACGATGCCGCGGCGCCTCAGTTCCGCGATGCTGGCATGCGGTTTAATGCCGTCGGCAAGCACGCCGTCGACCTCGTTTCCCGTGGCCTCCGCCTGCACCGCGATCGTCGCCCCGTACTGCCAGCCGAATGCGCGGTAGTAGTTGGCGACGCTGCCGATGGCGTCCCCCGGCGAGCGCCACAGGTCAGGCCGTCCGTCCCCGTCAAAATCGATGGCATACTTGCGGTAGCTGCTTGGCAGGAATTGCGGTATCCCCATCGCACCGGCATATGAGCCCCTGATTCCGCTGACATCGAACCCGGTTTCACGAATGAGCAGCAGAAATTCCTCGAGTTCGGCCCGAAACAACGCAGCACGCGGCGGATAATCGAACGCGAGCATGCTCAGCGCTTCCAGCACCTTGAACGATCCAATGTTGCGGCCATAGAAGGTCTCGACGCCGATCGTCGCAACGATGATCTCCTCCGGCACGCCGTATTCCTGTTGCGCCCGCGCGAGCGTCGCCGCGTTCCGGCGCCAGAACTCGATTCCGCCAGCGATGCGCCTTTCGTCAAGGTAGAGCGTTCGGAACTCATGCCAGGGTCGGGCCGTGCCCGGCGTGGAAATCGCGCGGATCACCGCCGGAAGCGGCTGCGCCTGACGGAACACGCGGCGCAGCGCCTGCCGGTTGAAGCGGTGCTTATACGCCATTTCCTCGATAAATGATTCGACCTCCGGGCGCAGCGGCCGCTGCGACGGCACGGGAGAAGCCGCATTGACGGCAAGTCCGAACAGCCCGACCACAAGAACGATCACCCTCGACAAACTCCTGGCACAAACCTGGAGTCGAACGGGCCGACGCTTCCCGTCCATCTCAGGCCGTCTTGAACAGCGCAGCCAGCTCCCGTTCAAACTCACCGTCAATGAGGATGTATAACATGCGGCACGGCTTGTTCGAGCGGTTGCTCCAGGCATGGTTGGTGCCGCGCTGGATGACCACATCTCCGGCTTTCAGGTGTACGTCCTGATCGTCGAGCAGTAAATCGATCTCCCCGGAAAGTACAACGGCATAGTCGAGCGTTTCGGTCCGATGCATGAACGGATGGCGCCCGCCGCGCCCGAAGGTCGACGCGCCTTCGTTTCCCATCGATTTGAATACTTCTCTCGCCTGCTGAGAATCGAGATTGCGGATCGCGTCGGTTTCCGGCGCGATTTCTGAAATGCGAATGATGGTGCCGTTGCGTGGCGGATGGATCTGGCGCGGCCCCAGGGTGGGGTCGGGCTCCGCGTTATTCAGGATCACCGGGGAGGCGGCCGTCTTCCATAGGTCCATGGAAACATGGCCGGGGCGCAGTGGATTGGTGCGAACGGCCGGCGCCGGTCCATCTGAAATGACGATCGCTTTTCCGTTCCTGTCGTGGCCCGTAACCACGCGTCTCACGCGCCCTCCCATGTGATGGACCTCCTATTGGGTAATCAATTCGGTCGCCCGGCGCCCGATGATCATTCCGGTTCGATTCTGGCCAGGCGCGCCAGTTCGGCAAATTTTTCAACCGCCGCTGCGACGAATCGCCTGAAGTCCGCGGACGTGCTCCCCACGGGCCGCAGTCGCAACGCGGTCAGACGGTCTGCGATCTGAGGGTTCGCCACCGCCGCCTGAATCTCCTTCTGCAGCCTCGCAGTGATGCTGGCCGGCGCCTTTGCCGGCGCAAAGACGCCATACCAGCTCGCGGCATCCATATCGGTACCGGTCACACCCGCTTCGGCCATGGTCGGCACATCGGGCAGAAACGCGGCGCGCGCGCGGCCATTGTAGGCAAGCGGCCGCAGCCGGCCGGCCGTGATGTGTGCAAGACCGAGCGGCGTGGTCACGAACATCATCTGGATTTCTCCACCGAGCAGGGCGGTGATGGCCGGGCCCGCGCCCTTGTACGGGACATGCACCACGTCGATCCCGGCGCGCGCGTTGAATAACGCCCCTGCCAAGTGCAGCGTGTTGCCGATGCCGGCCGAGCCGTACGACAGGCGACTGCCCGGTTTGCGGGCAAGCGCGATCAACTCCTTGACCGATCGCGCGGGCACCGACGGGTTCACGACGAGGATGTGCGCTTCGCCCGATGCGATATTCGTGATCGGTGCAAAGTCCTTCATCACGTTGAACGGAAGCTTGCGATAGATGCTGGGATTCACCGCGAACGACGCGGAGGTCACGAGCAGCGTGTAGCCGTCGGGCGCCGCCTTGGCCACGAGGTCGGCGCCGATGATGCCGTTGGCGCCGGGGCGGTTATCGACCACGAACGGCTGACCCATCTGGTTTGCCAGCTGTTGAGCGACGATTCTGGCAACGGTATCCGGCGCGCCCGCGCCAAAGCCTACGATCACGCGAACCGGACGGCTGGGATAGGGCTGCCCCCACCCCGCTTCGCTCGCGACGAGCGCGGCGCACGCACACACCGTCAAAATGGATTTTCGCCCCACGCTTTCCTCCTCCGGTGGCGATCACTTCCCACGCATCACGGCTTTACCGCCCTCAATACGCAGTGAGGCCGCCGTCCAGCAACAGCGTGTGCCCGGTAATGTATTCCGCCTGCGGGCCGACGAGATAGCAGACGGCCGCGGCAACCTCCTCCATCGTCGCGAACCGGCGCAGCGGCACGCGCGCACGGATCGCATCGCGTGCCGCCGTATCGGCCGCAAAATAAGCAGCGCGTGAGGGCGTGTCGACCGTGCCAGGCGCAACGGCATTGACGCGAATGCCGTGCTCCGCCCATTCGATCGCCAGCATCTTCGTCATGTGGATGAGTCCCGCCTTGGATATACCGTAGACCGACCGCTGCGCGTATCCGACGATGCCGTAGGTCGAAGCGATGTTGACGATGCACCCGGTCCTTCCGCTTGCGACGAGATGCCGTCCCATTTGCTGGCTCAGGAAGAACGCCCCCTTCAGATTGATGTCGAGCAGCGCTTCCCATTCCGCCGGCGTCACCTCGAGCGCCCATTTGCGCAGCGTAATGCCGGCGTTGTTGACGAGGACATCGAGATGACCGAAGGCGGTGATGACTTCCGCCATCGCCCGTTCCGCATTGGACGGCTCGCGCAGATCGAGCTCGACCGCAACAGCGCGCGCGCCGGCCGCCTCGATTCGTCCCATCGTATCCCCAAGACTGGCGGCACGGGTGCCCGAAACGGCAACGTCGAACTGCGCCTGGGCGAGCGCCGTCGCGATCGCGGCGCCCAGTCCCTGGGAAGCGCCGGTCACGAATGCGGTCCTGCGGGATGTGGACACGACCTCCTCCGGTTATTCCATCGTTGCATCGAGTCTGCGATTCATGACGTGGCACGCGAACGGCCGATGCCCGCCATCAGGGCGAGCACCTCGCATACCGATGCGGTATCCGATTGGGCGAGGCCCTGCGCCATCGCCGCATTGTAAATAGGCGCGCATGCGGTGAAGAGCGGCGTAGGGCAGTCGACCGCCTTCGCCATGTCGCCGATGACCTGCATGTCCTTCTGCCAAACCTCGACCTTCATCGTCGCCGGCCGGTATTTGCGCGCCACCATCAATGCGCCGCGCAGCCGGAGCACTCCGTTTCCAATCACCGGACTTGGCCCGAGCAAGTCGAGGACCAGCTGCGGATCAAGACCCATCTTGCGCGCGAGCGTAAGCGCCTCGGCTGCCGCCACGTTGTAAATCGCCACCAGATGATTCGCGACATACTTCATCTTCGTGCCGTTGCCGAATGCACCGACATATGGAACGTTTCTGGTAAAAACATTCAGGATCGGGCATACGCGCTTGAATGCCGCCTGGCTTCCGCTCGCGAAAATGGTCCAGGCGCCCTCCTTCATCCGCACGGCGGTACCGCTGATCGGACAGTCGAGCGTCGTGATGCCGGCACGCTGGAGGCGCTTCATGGCACGCGCCTTGTCCGCGAGCGGCAGCGTGCTGGTTTCGACGACGACGAGTCCGGGCCGGTTCTTCGCCTGCCGGGCCGTCGCGATCTTCCCGGCGACGTGATCGAGTGCCGCGACCGTCGCGAGCGAAGTGATCACGCAATCCGCTCGCGTAGCGACCGCGGCGCTCGAGGCGCGTGGCTGCCCGCCGGCCTTTTTCAGCCGCTGACGCGCCGACGCCAGCACGTCGTAGCCGAGGACTTCATAGCCTGCGGCCAACAACGCCTCCGCCATGGCGCCGCCCATGATGCCGAGGCCGACAACGCCGACCGTGGGCTTTAGCGCAGGTACTCGCGCTGCCATTTGCGGTAGGTTTCGCCGGCGACGAGCCGTTCGATCTCCTGCGGCGATGCGATGTGCGATTTGAGATCGGCGGGAGCGCCGCCACCGTAGAGGTGCGCATACGTGTCCTGCAACGCCTTGACGGCGGCCGCAACCGGCTGGTGGCCCTGCAACAGGATGCGCGCGCCGCGCGCGGCAAGGTCCTCGCGCTTAAGTGAAGCCGGAGCCGAGCCGACGATGATGGGCAGCCTGGCCGCATCGTGAACCGCCTGCACCTGGTCGAGCGTTTCCACCCCGACGACAAAAATCGCGTCGACGCCGATCGCGGCGTAGGCCTTGGCCCGCGCTGCCGCGCCTTCGGTCCCTTCCACTTTCAGCGCGGCGGTGCGGCCGGCGATCACGAGCCCCGGATCGGTACGGGCAGCTACGGCCGCGCGCAGTTTGCCTGCCATCTCTTCGGTCGAAATCAGTTCGTCCGAGCCTTCGGGTTGCCCGAAGCGCAGCGGCAACGCCGTGTCTTCGATGCTCATGCCCGACACCCCTGCATGCTCGAGCTCCTGAATCGTGCGCATGACGTTCAGCGCGTTGCCGTAGCCATGGTCCGCGTCGACCAGCAGGCCCAGCTTGCTCACCCGCATGATGCGGCGAATCTGTTCGGCCAGTTCGGTGAGCGTCAGGACGATGAGATCGGGCGCCGCCAGGGTCGTGTTCGATGCAACCGATCCTGCAAGCATGCCGATTTCGTAGCCGACGCTCTCCGCAACCCGCGCCGACAGCGGGTCGAATATGCTCGCCGGCGACAGGCACTTTGATCCCGCCAGCACCGCACGAAGCTTGTTACGCTGTTCACTGTAGCTCATGGTTTTTCAATTTCTCCCGTGATCAATTCCGCTCACACTGCGGCTCCCTGGGCGCGATCATACCAGCATGCCTGCCGTGGCGGCATCCTCCTCAGGAACGAACAGGCAACTCGATCCTGATTCAGCGGCTAGTCATCATCATCTGGCGCTGCCTCTACTGTGATCACAGCGGGAAGTGAATGGATGCGCAGTTCCTTGCCGTTCTCCCATCGCACGGGACGACCATTGACGAAGGCAGGACCGGGAGCGCCCGCGTACGGCCAGCCAAAGATCAGGCCGCCGCGCGGTGCTGTCAACCCTCCGGCAATCGTCAGCACGAGGCGCCGCCCATCGCGTCGCAATGCATAACTCAGCTCGCCGTACTGAGTTCGGAGGTTCTCGATACGGACACCTTCGCCAGCGAGCCAGTCGTTCGGAATCCCCGCTCCCAGCATCAGCGCCTGATCCGCGGCGCGCTCGTAAGCGAAAAGGTCCAGCACGGCGCTGATGAAGTCCGACGCAACCCAGCCGTGGGGCATGTCGCCGACAAAGCGCGGATAACGCACGTCACGCCCGATGACCTCGGCCCACTGATTCCAGCCCGCGGGCCGGCGGTCGGTCAGGAAAAAGCCGAACAGTTCGCCGGCACGCTCGCGCCAACCGAGTCGCACAAAGGCCCCGATGTTACGCAGTTCATAGGGTGTGTAGGCATCCCACTCGGTGCTGCCGGCGCGGCGGACGAGAAATTCTTTCCAGTAACGCTCGAAGGTACGCAGCAGTTCCCGTTGCGGCAGATTGGCCTGCTGGCCCGCGACCGAGAGCGCGATCGTGGTCGAGGTGGCATCGAAATCGCCGCGATCGGCGCTTCCCGGGATATAGTCGATGCCATGCTGGGCGATGCTCGCCCGCAACGAGGCGTGAAGATCGCCGCTGAACGCTTCGCGCTGACTGGCGAATCGCGCCGCGTCGTTATCGCGGCCCAGTGCCTGCGCGATGGCGACGGCGCTGTCATAGCCGGCCAGCGTCCAGAAGTCGTCCCAGTACGAGTAGGCCGGTCGGTCGGAATACCCCTCGTGACTGATCGACGCCGGCATCAGCCCATAGAACGCGCGCCGCCCCGCCGTCTCGTTCCCGGCGGTGCGCTCCTTCATGCGCAGCGCATCCATGTAGGCGGCGGCGGAGGCGACGCGTGGCCACATCGTCTCCAGCCAGGCGCGGTCATGGGTGTAGCGATAGTGTTCGGCAATCAGATGAATCAATTCGCCATGGCTGTCGTTCTCAGCCACCGGGTCGGAACCCCGGCTGTCCACGCAGCAAGGCACCTTGCCGCTGGCAAACTGGTGGGGGACGAACCATTCGATGTACTCGCGCCCTGCGGCCGCATGACCCAACCGCGATAACGCGTCCGACATCATGGCGCCATCACGTATCCAGGAGCGGGCGTAGGCGCGAGCACCCGGTTGCAGCGCCGGCCCGGCGCGGTTGACGAGGATATGTGCCAACGCGGTTCGCAGGGTATCCGTCACGTGCCGGCCAGCAGCCGGCAGGCGCAGCGCGACGCGATTGAGTTTCTTGCGCCAGCCCTCAGCGATCGCGGCCTGTTGCCCACTCAACCAGGCGCTCGCGTTGTCCCCCGCCAGCGTGGGTGCCCCCGCCAGCGGCGCGACGATCCCGATTCTGCGACTCCCCTGCGGCGGCAGTTCCAAGCGATAGAGCAACGCGGCGGATGCGAAACCGGTTTCGTCCTCGACGGAATTTTCCGACGCTGGCCGCCGCTTCGACAAAAGTTCCGGAATATTGCCGACGTCGAAATCCGCGATGACGACCTCATCCGGCGTCTGGAGCGGAAACAACCGGCGCTCCCCATTGAGGCTCAGCGCCTGCCCGTCCCACGCGATGGCGCGAATCGACGCCACGCCGCCCGGCGTGTTGAGGAACTGCGTTGGCGGGTTGACCTGGAAGGGCCGGATGGCGAGCGCCAGCGTCACGACCCGCGGGCGATCCGTACGGTTTTCGAGCGTGTAGTGCGAAATCAGCTGCGATCGCGCACGGTCGCCGGTGCCAAAGGCGGTCATATTCAGGGCGAAGTCGCGATGGCGCCAGCTTACCGTCGGGATGGGCAGATAACCGTCGAGCAGGGAGTGTTGGGTTCCGACGTCGGCCCAGGTGACGAGCCCCTTCTCCGTCAGCAGAAACGGTTCGATCGAGCCTGACCGGGGGCCGATTTCGAGCGCACCGTCTTCCGACAAGAGCCCGTGCGTGGTGCCGCCGTCGATACCGAGCACCGTCCAATAGCTCTGTTCGCCCGCGAACGCGCGCGGGTAATGGCCGCGCGGCGCGGCCTGGGCGAGAGCTTGGAAGAAAGCGTTGGGCGAGGCGCCCCAGGCAAGATCCTTGACCTCGATCTCCGCCAGCGCATAGGCCTTCGCGGGGCCGTCCTGCAAGCGCAGGCGCACATAGCGTGTTTCCGACTCGGGCAACAGATGCGGGTCGGCGCCGCCGTTGCCGGCCACGACGCGACGCACCGTGCGCCAGCGCTCGCCGTCGTCGGAGAAATCGATGGCATAGCGCGAAGCAAACGCTTCCGGCGACCAGTGCAGGACCAGGCCGCCGAACTCCCGCAGTTGCAGGAAGTCCAGCGTCACCATCTGCTCCCGCCCCGCGCCGGGGTCGCTGCGCCAGAACGTATCGAGCGCGCCATCGAATACGTGCGCCGGCTCGGTCGGCGCCAGCGTCGAGCTGGCGCGCACTACCGGCGCAGGGGGTGCGGAAGCGGCAGCCGGCAACGCACGAAACGCGAAACGATCAAAACAAACCGTGCCCTTCCCCCCACCGTGTCCCCTGGCGATCACCCATTCAAGCGTTGCGCTGCGCTTGAGTTCGCGATCCTTCGCCGGCCCCCAGGCAAAGGCAATATGCCGCTTCTTGAAGCGAACGCGCCGCCACTCCCGCGGAAACACGTAATCCGGTCGATTGACCCACCAGACGTTCTCCCCGCTTGCGTCCACGAGCTTGAGCTGCAGCGTGTTGGCCGGTGCCTCGCCGCGCAGATCGAAGGAGAATTCGTAATCCTCGCCGTACTCCAGCGCCAGTTCACGGCGTGCGACGGCATAGCCGGACACGGCGCCGAAGTCGAAATCCATGCACAGCGCATTGCCTTCGCTGCCCGCGGCGATGCGCAGCGTCGCCTTGACTTCGTCCGAGGCGGCGACCTGCCACGCCGCAATATCCTCAAAGCCGTCAAGCAGGCGCATTGGCGTTCCAACGGCAAACGCGCTGTCCAATGGCTGCACGCACGCGAACAGGATGCAAAGCCCGAACCCCCGTCCGCGCAGGCGCCTCCAACGCCCCCACCACGCACGCCAACGGCATGCCGCCCTCACCCCTTGACACTCCCCAGGAGCAGCCCCTGGATGTAATGCTTCTGCAGAGCGAGGAACAGCACCAATACCGGCAGCACGGTCACGACCGACCCCGCCATCATCATCTCGTTGTCCTGCACGTGCTCCCGCGAGAGCGATGCCAGCGCCACCGGCAGCGTCTGCAGATCCTCGTCGGTGAGCACGATCAGCGGCCACATGAAATCGTTCCAGCAGGCAAGGAACGTGAAGACCGCCAGCGATGCCAGCACGGGCCGCAGCAGCGGTACGACGACACTCAGGAAAATGCGAAATTCTCCGGCGCCATCCACGCGCGCCGCCTCGAGCAATTCGTCCGGAATCGTGCGGGCATACTGCCGCACGAGGTAGATGCCAAAGATGCCGGCCATGGCCGGGACGATCACGCCGCCGTAGGTGTTCACCAGGCCCATCTGCTTGAGCAGGAGAAACAGGGGCATCATCGCCACCTGGCCGGGGATGACCAACGCCCCGATCAGCGTCCGGAACAGCCGTTCCCGCCCCGCGAATTTCAGCTTGGCGAAAGCGTAGCCCGCCATCGTGTTGAACGCGAGCGAACACAAGGTCACCGCCGCGGCCAAAAGGAGGCTGTTCATCAGCCAACGCACCATGCCGGCACGGACGAAAAGCTCCCGGTAATTCGCGAGCGTGGGTGTCTCCGGGAAAAGCGGGGGCGGCAACGTGCTCGCGGCACCCGCTGGCATGAACGATACCGACAGCATCCACAGCAGGGGAAACAAGGTGACCGCCGTCAGACCGATGAGCAGGCCATTGACGAGGGCGGAAGCAAGGCGCGGCGTCACGGGTTAACCTCGCGTTTGGATAGATGGATCAGCAGCCACGTCACGGCGAAGATCAACCCGAACAACAATATGGCGACGGCCGAAGCGGCGCCGAAGTTCCACCACTTGAATCCTTCCTCATACATGAAGTAGAGGACGCTGACGGTGCTGCGCAGCGGGCCGCCCTGGGTCATTACGTACGGCTCGGCGAAGAGTTGGAAATACCCCGCCGTGGTCAGTATGCCGACCATGAGCAGCGTCGGCCCGAGCAGCGGCAGGGTGATGTGCACGGTCTGGCGAAACCACGACGCGCCGTCAATGCGGGCGGCCTCGTACAGGTCTTCAGGGATGGCCTGCAGGCTGGCCAGGAAGATCACCATGTTGTAGCCGAAGTTCTTCCATATCGCGAGCAGGATGATGGTCGGCATCGCCCAGTGGGGGTCGCCCAGCCAATCGACCGGGTCAACACCGATCTGGTCCAGCGCATAATTCACCACGCCGTAACGGGTGTGGAACAGATAGCGCCAGATTACCGCCACCGCAACCAAAGTGGTGACGACCGGTGCGAACAGCGCCGTCCGGAAAAAGGGCTTGAAGCGGGCCAGACGCGAATGCAACAGCAGTGCTGCGCCAAGGGAGGCGCCAATCGACAGGGGCACGCCGACGACGACGAAATAGAGCGTATTGGCAAGCGCCTGCCAGAACAGGGGGGTCTGCAGCATGCGCACGTAGTTCTCGAAACCGACGAAGCGCAGATTGCTGAAAGCGGCGAGCGCGTAGATGTCGAAGTCCGTCAGGCTCAACCCCAGTCCGGCGACCACCGGCAGCAGGAAGAACACGCCGACCACGAGCAGGGCCGGCGCGACGAATGCCCAGGCCGCGGCGGGAAGCCTCATCCTCGTTTTCCGCGGGCGAGCATCCAGCGCCGTTTTTCGAGTATCGCGTCCACCCTGCGATCGAGTGCGCGCGTCGCCTGCTCGACATCCATGCCGCCGCGCACGACCTGCTCCGCCGCCAGCTGCATCTCGTTCACAATGCGCTCCCACTCGGGGACCTTGGGGGTGGGCCTCACCCGCTCGAGCTGATCGCGAAAGGCTTTCGCGTAGACGTCGCCGGCAAGCTGTTCGTCCTGCCACGCCGTGCGCCGCGGCGGGAGGTTGCCGGTCATTTCGTGGAAGCGAATCTGCACGGCGGGTTCGGACAGGTATTCCACCAGACGCCACGCGGCCTCGGGGTGCCGCGACGAACGGAAGATCACGAGACTCGATCCGCCGGCGATGGAAGCTCCCGGACCGGCCGGCCCCGGCAGCGGCGCGGTCATCCAGTCGCCTTGGCGTTCAAGAGGCAGGCGCCGCTTGAACTCTCCGATGTTCCACGGGCCGGAGATGTAGAAGGAAAAATAGCCGCGCCCGAATTCAGTCCAGACGTTCGAAATCTGCGCCCCGCCCAGCGCCGGCGCCCACCCGTTGTGGAACATCCGCGCGTAAAAATCCAGCGCACGGCGAAAGCCCGGACTTGAAAACCCGCCGCGGCGACCCTCCTCGCGCAGGAGTGGATCGTCCTGCTGCAGGCCGAGGGCGAGCAGCGGTTCGAATTCGTTCAGCGGCAGGAGAATCGCGTAGCGGGTCGGACCCACCGCTTTTTGGATCGCAGCGAGCGCCTGCTCCCATTCTCCCCACGAGCGCGGCGGCGTTTCGAAACCGGCCTTCTTGAGCAGGTCGCTGCGATAGAACAGGAGGCGCGTATCCACATACCAGGGGATGCCGTGCAACCGGCCGTCGATGACGTTGGTCTCCCAGATGCCGGGAAAGTAATCTTCCGCAACGACGACCCTCGAGGTCGCGACACGGGTGCCGAGGTCCGCCAACGCGTTAAGCGCGGCGAATTCCGGCAGCCAGGTATTACCGAGTTGGCAGAGATCCGGCAGCGTATCGCCAGCAAATGCAGTCAGTAACTTTTCGTGCGCGGCGGTCCATGGCAGTTGCTGCACGCGCACGCGGATATCCGGGTTCCTGCGCTCGAACTCGGGAAGCAGCTGCTCGATGACCTCGCCTTCGCGCCCCATGACCCAGAAGCGGATGGTCTGCCTGTCGCCCGGCGAAGGCGCGCAGGCGGAGAGCAGGATGAGCAACGCGCCGAGAAGCAAACGCCGCGTCATCCGTAAGCCTCCGTTCAGGCTGCGGCGCGGTCGGTCAGCGGAGGCTCTCCTTTGCCGCCGTGCTGATCGTGTCGAGCCAACCGCCGGTAAAACCCGCGCGCTGAAGACCGCGGCGAATGTGAGCGTTCGTCCTTGTGAAACGCCACACGAGGCCGTTACGGTGGTTCTCGATCATCGCCAGTATGGGGCCCTGGTCGATACCGAGATAATCGCTGTCCACCCAGCCGAAACCGGGGATGCGGCGGCCATGCCTGAGCGGTACGTCGAAGTCAAAGCTCGGGTTAAAGGCATCGTAGAAGCCGTATTTGCCGTAGATGTGCTCGCCGTAGCGGCGATGCATCTCCTCTACGGCCGGAATGACGATCTCCGGCGCAAAGGCGATGGATGCCGCAGCCGCCGTCGGCGCGATCGTGCCGTCGTCGAATCCCCCGGGGCCTATGCCGCGCGCCCAGTACGTCCTGAAGCGGCGCGGCTCTCCGGCGAAGTTCACTTCCACGTCTGCCGACCCATCGCTCGCCGTCAGTCCCCAGACGTTCTCACCATAGCCGGCCCAGCCCATCGGGTTGGCGATCGCGTAGGCGCGCTGGGCGTAGGTTGCCCGACGTGAGTTTTCGAAATAGTCGAAACCGACCCGGCTCATCAGCGAGTCGAGGATGCCACGGAAATCGACCCACACGTGCGAATACTGGTGACCGAACATGGACGTGAATGTCAGGTGGGTCTGACCGTGCACCGACCCCATGACCTGTCCGTAATCGCGCCCCCACGCTTCCCACGAGTCGGGCGCCACCGCATGGGTCGGGGAGCCGAGGGCGAGGATATAAACGAGCATCGCCTCGTTGTAGCCGCGCCAGTCGTATTCGAGAAACGACGACTCCGGTGTCCAGCCGTGGGAAATCGCGGGCGCCCGAACCTGCGCCCACCGCCAGTCGACGCGTCCGTAGATCTCTTCCGCGAGGCGGCGAATCTCTGCCTCCCCGGCGTCGGACCGATCGAAGTAGGATTGGCAGAACAGCATGCCGCCGAGCAACAGCGCCGTGTCCACGGTCGAGAGTTCAATATCGCCAACGCGCCCGCCGGTCTTCATGTCGAGGTAGCGGTAGAAGAAGCCTTTGTACCCGGCCATGCCGGTCGCCTCGGTGCCTTGGGGAGCGTGGTGGAAGAACCGGAGCGTCCTCAACACGCGCTCGCGCGCTTCATCGCGCGTCACATACCCGCGCTCGACGCCAATCGGGTATGCCGTCAAGGCGAAACCGACAGCAGCTATGCTGGCGAACGAAGGCGTGGGATAACGATCCGGCACCAATCCCGTTTCCGGGTCGGCGTTGTCCCAGAAATAGCGGAAGGTTCGCTCCTGCAGCTCCTCAAAGACCCGCGGCAGCGTGTTGCCAAGGGTCTGTGGCACTGCCGGGCTCAAGGGTCGGGCGTCGGCTTTCTTGAGAGGGGGCGCAGCCGCGCGCTTTCCGCTCAGCAGCATCTCACCGGCACGGGTCATCATCAAAGCCACGATTGCTGCCATGAGCAGCAGCATCGTCAGCAATGGATATGATCGCCTCGTAAACATCAGATTCCCTCCTCCCTATGCCCTCGCGCCGGATCGCGCGCGTGAACCCCTCTACTTCACTCCTCGAGCTTATCCAGCTTCGATCCGTTTGTCGCGATTACCTCCGAATAATAACGTGCGCTGGCCTTGGGGATACGGCGCTGCGTCTCGAAGTCCACGTGCACGATGCCGAATCGTTTCGAGAAGCCCAGAGA
>JACQOK010000451.1 GCA_016202565.1 Betaproteobacteria bacterium
CAGATCCTGTTTCACGGCGAGGAGGTGACTTCGCTGCCCGTGCACCAGCGGGCGTTGCGCGGCATGGGCTACGCGCCCGAAGGAAGCGAGATCTTCCCCGAGCTCACGGTGGCGGAGAACATGATGATCAGCCGCTGGATGGCGGCGAAAGCGCGCCGCAGGCTGGAGGCGCTCGCCGAGGGGAACATCGAGGAGCGGGTGTTCGCGGTGTTTCCCGAAGTGCGCGAGCTGCTGCGCCGCCAGGGTATGAACCTGAGTGGTGGCCAGCGCAAGATGGTCGCCATCGCGCGCGGCATGGCGCTCGCGCCCACGCTGCTGCTCCTGGACGAGGCGTTCGAAGGGCTCGCCCCGGTGGTTGTCAAGCGTTTTCGCGATGCCGTGCTCAAGATCGAGGACCTGGGGATCTCGCTCCTCATCGCCGAGTCGAACCTCGTAAACGCGGCGCGCATCGCCGACCGGCTCTATGCGATCGACCGCGGCGAGATCATCTTCGAGGGCAAACCCGAGCAGGCGCTCGAAGACGAAAATGTCATGAAGGCGCTGCGCGGTTGAGCGTCGCACGTATACCAAGAACCGTCCCGGATGACCGGGTTACCGCGGAGCGTGACGCTGCGCATCGCCAGGGCATCGCCTCGGACTTTCTTCATGCCTTGATGCGCAGGCTCTCGCTTGATCGTGCGAAGGCGACAAGCCCGGATGCAACGAGAACCGCCAATGAAACGAGAAAGAAACTCAGGTTCGTGAGAAAACCGGCGGCGGCCTCGAGGTCGGCACCGGCACCGTAGCCCAGGCCCAAGTAGGCGGAGGTCCAGATGAGGCGCCCCATGATGGTGAACACCACGAACGCATCCAGCCGGTAGCGGCTTGCGCCGGCCAGCAGGTTCAGCACGGCGCTCAGATGCGACGCAAGGGTCCGACTCAGCAGCACGCCCACTCCGCCCCAGCGGTCGAAGAGCGACTTCACGCGATTTCGCCGCGCTGGCGTATAGCCGAGCCAGCGGCCGTGCAATTCCAGAAATTCCCGGCTAAGGATGCGCCCCAAACCGTAGCCAGCCATATCCCCGAGCACTGAAGCGATTACCGCGATTGCGCCAGCCCACGCCCAGCTCATGCTCCCCCGGGCGACCAGTGAGCCTGCGACGGCCGCTGATAAACCGGTCGGCAGAGGCAAACCTATGGCACCGAGCAGGAGCGTAAGGGCAAGGACCGGGTAACCGTACACGAGCAGCGCGGCGAGGAACTCATCACCAACGGCGCCCAGCCCACTCGTCGCTTCGCTTTTGCGAGCGGCGCCAACACTGGGCGCGACCGCAGCAACCGCCCGCTGCACGCGCTGGGCATACTGGAACGGTGACTGGTCTTCCCGCTCTGCAAGGGATCTCAAGCTCATGTCGGGATTTGTTTCCGGTGCCAGTCCGAGGCGCTCGACCAAGGCGGATTCCGGCGCGTGAAACGTGTCGGAAACATAACGAAGGGTCATCCAAGCGCGGATGTTGCTGACATCCGGCGCACCCAGCTCGTACGCCGAGCGCAGCAACAGAAACGTATGATAGGAGCGCAGCCCGAACACAACCGCGCCAAGTGTCGCGATCGCGACAAATGCAAACAAGGTCCAGCGTACCAAACGGTACCGCATTCGCATCACGATCGCTTGTCCGGCTCCTCGCTGTCGCGCGTTGGCGGTTGCGCGGGCTGCTGTTTCGCAAAGAGCCCTGATACGAGTCCGATCATCCCGTGCGCCGGCATGGGCGCGGCAGGTCCCGGTTGCGCCTTTCCTCCGCGCACAAGCCTGACGAAGCCGACAATAAGCATCGCGCCCACGAAGATGAGCATCGGCCACGGCACGCGCCCGAGCAGCCACGTCCACGCCGACGGCACGTTGACGTCGATCAGCACCTGCTGCCTGTGCAGTTCCGGTATCAATGTGGGATCGCCGACTTCGGGAACGGCGCTCCTGAAAGTGTCGCGCTGCGCAGTGCCGGTCGGAAGCGGGCTGTCCAGTGGGCGCTTCAAACGCCCGTTGATCTCCGTTCCCTTGAAAGTGACGCTTGCGACGTTGCCCGCCTCCAACTGATCGAGAAACGCGCTGTAAGGCATCGGAGCTCCTTTGCCTGATTTTTCGACGGCAACGACAAGCACGATCACCGCTGCGGCGATGCCGATGAACCAGAATGGCGGCCGCTTCCACCAAGGCCGCTGACAGTGTTCCATTGCGTGTGCCATCTCAACTCTCCTTCTGAAGGGTGCGGCGCCTTACCCGACCTTGAACGCGGACTTGACCGGCAACTTGATTTGATCGAGGAACAATGCGAACCCGGCGGCCGCAACGAAGACCCCGGCGAGAATGTGCCACGGCAGCGGCTCTATCAGAGTGCCAGACGAAGCGAGCACCGAGACGATGACGATATCCGCCGCGGATGCCGTAAGGACCCATCGGCTCGGCTTTGAAGACCACATGCGGCGGGGCTCTCGCAGTACGAACAGCAGGCCTTGAGCTCCGAATATGAGCGTCACGAACGCGAGCGTCTGCAGCTCTCCGGGGCTGAGGGCGAGCTCGTACTTTCCGATTGCGAGGACTGCCGTCGAGAAACCGAGCTTGCATGCGCCGAGAACGATGGCGGCACGCGTGACGTTGCGCATGCGCCAGACGCTGGGTGACGGCGAAGGGCTCGCGCGGTCGGTGGTGAGCGACATGGC
>JACQOK010000452.1 GCA_016202565.1 Betaproteobacteria bacterium
AGCGTCATGCGGATGTGGCCGGTGTAGGCCTTGGGATAGGGATTGTTCGGGTCGACCACGTAGCGCACCTTGGAAGCAAGCGCGAGGATGCGTTCATCGCGCACGGTCTCACCGGTAAACGCCGAGAGCCCCGCCCCGCCCGTGACGAACGCGACCGCGATGTTGAACGGCGCACTGAATTTCGCCACGTATTCGTTCGGCGGCCGGTGCTTGGAGGGAAGCGGATCCCATAGCCGGTGCACGTAGCCCTCGGCGGTCTCGCACAGGATGTCGGCCACGTCCTCCGCGCGGATGCCCTTCTGCGCGAGCCGTATCGCGCAATCGACGTAGGGCTGGTTCATCGTCCCCGTGGCGTAGGGCTTGAACGTGATGCCCTCCATCACCCACTTCTCGCCGAATCCTTCGGTGAGCACGGCGTTATCGCCTTCCGCCGACCGCGCGAAGCCGTTGAAGAGCCACAGCGTGCCTTCGAGCACCGTGCGCGGACCGAAAAATCCCTGCTGGCCGAAGCGGGCCGCCTGGATCCCGGCGTGCGCCGCCCAGCCGGTGTGCAGGCGCTTGGTCCACGCGCCTTCCGCGAGATACTCGATGATGCCGCTCGCGAAGCTGCCGGCATTGCCGAAGGCATCCACCATCTGCCTGCGGTTAAGCCCGAGCGCGGCGCAGACCGCGAGCGTCGTGCCCATCGTGCCGAGCACGCTGGTGGGATGAAAGCCGGACTTGTGGATCGCCTTGGGCCGCACCATCGACAGCCGGCAGGTCGCCTCGATGCCGGCGACGATTCCGATCAGCGCCGAGCGGCCATCGCGCCCGAAGGCTTCGCACGCGGCGAGCACGCCGGGAATCACGGTGGCGCTGCTGTGAACCGGCCCGCCTTCGAACGTGTCGTCGAAATCCTCGCCGTGCGTTGCGGTGCCGTTGATGAGCGCCGCGGTCTCCGGCCGAAAGGTCGCGGCATGACCGATCGCCGTGCACGGCCCGCCGGCATCGACGGCAGCGATCACCGAACGCATGTAATCGGCGTTGCGCGCCGCGACGCACAGCCCCACGACGTCGATCAGGAGCTGCTCGGCGCGTTCGCGCACCGCGGCCGGGAGTGCTTCCGCCTGGAGTGCAGCGACCTTGTCCGCCAGGATCTCTGCGGCGGACTGCGCGGGCGACGGCGCGTTCATTGCCGTGCGGCTACTTCAAGACCTTGACGCCGCCTTCCTTCAGGATTTCCCGCATCTGGTTCGTGTAGCTCTCGGTGAACTTCACGAGGTCGGCGCCAACCAGAAAACCGTCGTCCAGCAGGTCCTTCTTGAGATACTCCTGCCAGTCCTTCGACTTCACCATCTTGCCCAGCACGCCTTCCCAGTAGGCTTTGACGTTGGCCGGCATGTTCGGTGGCCCGACCATGCCGCGCGGCTGCGGTATGACCGGAACGTTGATGCCCTGCTCCTTGAGCGTCGAGGCATCCGGAAACGCGGGCAGGCGATTTTCCATCAGCGAAGCGATCACCCGGATCTTGCCGGCGCGAATCTGCTCCAGCGCTTCCGCCGGTTCCATGATGTAGAGGTCGGTGTGCCCTCCGAGGAGCGCCGCCACCCGCTCACCGCCGCTCGGGAAGGAAATAAACTGCCACTGCGCGCCCGTTGCTTTCTGGATCACGAGCCGCGTGTTGTTGTCGCGCCCGCTGATCGAGCCGCCGCCCTGTTTGTACTTCGCGGGATTCTTTTTGGCGTCCTCGACGAAGTCCTTTGCCGTCTTCCACGGCGAATCGGCACGCACCGTGAGCACCGACGGCTCCAGGATGAGGCGCGCGACCGGCGTCAATTCCTTCATGGTGACCTTCGCTTCCTTGCGGATCAGCGGGTTCACGTACCATACGCTGGTAAAAAACGCGACCATGTGCGTTTCGCCCGCCTTCTCGCCGAGAAACGACATTGCCACGAGCCCGCCGCCGCCGGTCTTGTTCACGATCTGGAGGCGTTGGGGAACGAGCTTGTTTTTTTCCAGCACGCCGGCCACGCCGCGCGCGAAGAGGTCCGATCCTGCGCCGGGTCCGGTGTGAACCAGGAAGTCTACGGTTCGCTCCGGCGTAAAGCCCTGCGCTTGAACAGCGGGGACACCCGCTGCGGCCAATGAAGCAACCAGCAATAATTCGCGTTTCATAAGCTCCTCCTCATTTATGGATCACGGCGATACGCTTCATATTTCCTGTTCGGCCGCCTTCAGTCGCCAGGCGTTGGCACGCCGGAACATGGGCGTCAAAAGGATGGCGACGGCCAAAAATAGCATCGTCACCGCCATCGGTCTAGTGTAGATGATCGAGAGGTCGCCCGCGGACATCATGAGCGACTGTCGCAGCGCGCGCTCCATGAAATCGCCCAGCACGAGCCCCAGTATCAGCGGCGCCGCCGGGTAGTCCAGCCTGCGCATGAGATAGCCGAGGAGTCCGAAGCCCCCCACCATCCACACGTCGAACAGGCGCTCGTCGACGCTGTAGACGCCGATGATCGACACGCCCAGTATCACGGGGTACAGCACGTAAGCGGGCAGCCGCAGCACCTGGGCGAACAGCGGCACGAGCGGGAGGTTGAGGATGAGCAGCATCACGTTGCCGATGTACATGCTCGCCACCAGTCCCCAGAATATGGTCGGGTGATCCTGGATCAGCATGGGCCCGGGGCGCATCCCCCACATGATCAGCGCCACCAGCAGGATCGCGGTGGTCGCCGATCCAGGGATGCCGAGGGTCAGCAGCGGCACGAGCGCGCCGCCGGTTTCGGAATTGTTCGCCGCCTCGGGCGCCGCGACTCCCTCCACCGCGCCGGTTCCGAACTTCTCCGGATGGCGCGAAACGGCCTTCTCGATCCCGTACGAGACGAACGAGGCGATGGTCGATCCCGCGCCGGGCAGCACGCCGATGAAGAAACCGACGAGCGAGCCGTTGAGGAACGCAAAGCGGCTGTCCTTGATGTCCTGCCAGTTGGGCATGAGGTTGCGCAGGCCTTTCGGCACCTCGAACATCTGCCCGCCGTCCTTGTGCGTGAGATTGGCAAGGACCTCGCCGATGGCGAACGTGCCGATCGCCACCACCACGAAATGCACGCCGTCGACCAGTTCCACGCGATCGAAGGTGAAGCGGGCGTTGTCGGTAAAGAGATCCACGCCGATCGTCGCCAGCCACAGGCCGATGAACATGGCGAGCAGCGCCTTGATCAGCGACTTGCCCGCGAGCAGCACCACCATCGACAGGCCAAGAACCATGAGCGCGAAGTACTCCGGCGGACCGAACCGCAGCGCGAATTCCGCCACCGGCGGCGCGATCAGCATCAGCAGCAAGACACCGACGGTGCCGGCGACGAACGAGGAGATCGCGGCGATGCCGAGCGCCGGGCCCGCGCGTCCCCTTTTCGCCATCTCGAAGCCGTCGATGCAGGTCACGACCGAAGCCGACTCGCCCGGAACATTGAGCAGAATCGATGTCGTGGATCCACCATATTTCGCGCCGTAATAGATGCCCGACATCATGATGAGCCCGGCCGTGGGGTTCATCTGGGCGGTCAATGGCAACAGCAGCGCGACCGTCGCCGACGGTCCGAGTCCCGGCAGAATTCCCACCACCGTGCCGAAAAACACGCCGACAAAGCACCAGAAGAGATTCATCGGCTCGAGCGCGACGGCAAAGCCCTGCATCAGGCCGGCTAGCATTTCCATGGCTTGCCTCTTAGAAACCCCACGGCCCGGTGGGAAGCCGCACGCCGAGCAGTTGGACGAACAGCACCCAGAACCCCAGCGCCGAGCCGACGCCCACGGCGAGCGCCGCCGCGAACGAACGCCGGAAGATCACGCGGACCAGAAAGACGACCAGCAGCGTGAAGCTCGCGATGAACCCGACGGGCTTGAGCAGCGCGGCGGAAACCATGAATGCCGCCCAACCCGCGAGCACGGGCGCCGTGCCCGACCAGTTGGTGCGGTGTACCGGCTCCTCGCGGATGAGGTCGTACGCGTGGAAGCCGATGTAGAACACCGACAAAACGACAATCGCGAGACCGATCCAGAGGGGAAAGAATCCCGGACCGGGACCATCTCGCGTCATGTACTCCCACGCGGTCGATTCCCAGACCACGAACGCGCCCAGCGCGGCGAGGCTCGCGCTGCACGCGAGTTCGCTCTTGTCAACGGATTTCCACAGGTCCACGATTCTGCCGGGCATTCTCCGCCGGCCCTCCTCTCGATTATTGCGTCGGATCTATCTTGTTGCGTCGCGCGACTATTTCTTCAGCGCTTCGGGCTTCTTGTAGCGGCCGGCCGGGACGATTTCTGCCACGGTGCCGCCCGGTGCGCGGAACTTGACTGGAATGACGCCGGGATCGCTGATGATCTCGCAGCCGTACTTCTTCAACTCCGCGGCATGCTTGTCGATGTCTTCGACTTCGATCGCGAAGTGATGGATGCACGGTCCTTCGCCGGAGGCCTTGGACTCCACCGACTGCGTGCCGTCGTCGTACTGGATGAGCGTGAAATCGAGCGTGCCGTCAGTGAGATGCCGCGACAGGTGATCGCGGGTTTTCCGGGTCTCGACTTCCCGGAAACCGAAAACCTTCTGGTAGAACTCGGTGGTCTTTTCGAGGTCGTCGACCTTCAAGGCAAGATGGACAATGCGGTTCATCGGAAGGTCCTCCATCGTTAGCGGTAATCAGGTGTAGCCCGGAAGAAGCGAAGCGGATTCCGGGAACGATTCTCTTGGGGAGCCTTCGTCCCCGCTTTTTCGGCGGGCATTCGTTCCCGCTTCTCCCGGTCCCCGGATTTCATTTCATTCCATCCGGGCTACGCTGTCGATGAAGCCGGTCTCTCCTCACTACTCATGATTTCACTCGTCAAATTCGTATCCCGCCGCAGCGAGGATGGGACGCGCCGCAGGGGATGTCAAGCGTGCGAGAAACGCCTTCGCCGCGTCGGGCTGCCGCGCTCGCGCAATCAGTCCCGCGGAATAGACCGTTCTTGCCTGCAACTCCTCCGGCAACGGCCCGGCAAGTGTAACACCTTTGTTGGGCAGAATCTCCGTGATCTGGGTGATGCCCATCTCGAGCGCGCCGGTGCTTGCCGCGAGCCAACCCATCGCAGCGTAGCCGTTGGGGAAATAGCGCATCTTCTGCCGCACCTTGTCCGTAATGCCGAGACGCTCGATCAGATTCATCACGACCTTGCCGGCGGTGGCGACTGCGGGATCCGGGCAGACGATTTTTGCTGCGGCCAGCATGTTGCCGCGCAGCACCTCTGCGTTCGACACATCCGGCAGCGGCGTTCCCGTTCGCACCGCAACTCCGGTGCCGACACGCCCGAGATCGGCGCGTGAACCCGCGACCACCAAGCCCTTGGCGGTGAGTTCGTCGATCAGCGCGGCGGTGAGAATCACCGCGTCGACCGGCTCGCCGGCAATGACTTTCGCCGCCATCGCGCCGACTGCGCTGAATTCCGCGTGGATCTCATGCCCCGTCTCGCGCTGGAAATCGGCCGCAATGCTCACGACCACCGCCTGCGCCGCCCCGCCGCTCAAGATGCGTATCGTCGCCATCTGTTCTTTAACTCCATGACTGGTGACTCGTAATTGATGACTCGAGCAGCGTAGGTCGGGAGAGCGGGAGATCGGAAGTGGAGAAAGTGCGGCCTTGGCGCCTTACGCTCTCACGCCCTCGCGCTCTCACGCTTGCACTTGTGCGGCGACGGCATCGCCCATTTGCACGGTCGTGGCCTTGCCGCCGAGATCGGGCGTGAGCGTCTTGCCGTCGCCGATCACCCTCGCCATCGCGCGTTCGATGCGCTGCGCCGCCGTCACGGCCTTGGGTTCGGCATGTTTGTGGCCGAGCCACGCGAGCAGCATCTGTCCCGACATGATCATCGCGTACGGATTCGCGATATTCTTGCCGGCGATGTCCGGCGCCGAACCGTGGGTCGCCTGCGCCATCGCGCGTTCCGGTCCGGCCGACAGTCCCGGCGCGAGCCCAAGTCCCCCGACCAGTCCCGCCGCCACGTCGGAGAGGATGTCGCCGAACGTGTTGGTGGTGACGATGACGTCGAACTGCTGCGGCTTCATGACGAGCCGCATGCCGAACGTGTCCACCATCACTTCATCGAACGCGATGTCCGGATAATCCTGCGCCACCTTGCGGCATTCCTCGGCGAACATCCCGCAGCCCAGCTTGAACACCGTGTTCTTGTGCACGGCGGTCACTTTCTTGCGCGGGCGCGTGCGCGCAAGCTCGAAGGCGGCGCGCGCGACCTTGCTCGATCCGGGGCGCGTGATGAGGCGGATCGAGATCGTCATGTCAGGAGTCGGCCGGAATTCGCCGTTGCCCAGGTACACGTTGCGGTCCGGCGGAAACCCTTCGTTGTTCTCGCGCACCATGATCAGATCCACGTCCTGGTAGATCGCGGGCAGACCGGGAAACGATTTGGCGGGACGGATGTTGGCGAAGAGATCGAAGTGCTTGCGCAGGATCGGGTGCGGATTGATCGCGTTCGGCTGGTCCTTGGGATACGCCTGGTGGCCGATCGGCCCCAGCACCCAGCCGTCGAGCGTATCGAGTTTCTCCAGCGTGCCCGGCGGCAGGGTGTATCCCAGCTCGTCCAGCGCTTTTCTGCCGATCGGCATCGGGAACCAGTCGATGGCGAGGCCCGTTTTCTGCGCCGCGGCGCGCATCACCTTGATCGTTTCCGGCACGACTTCGAGGCCGATGTCGTCGCCTTCCAGTATTCCAATCTTCAACGCCCGATTCATTCGCCACTCCCAAAAGCATCTGCCACAGAGAACACAGAGATCAATGGCACT
>JACQOK010000481.1 GCA_016202565.1 Betaproteobacteria bacterium
CGCCGTGGTAGCTGATGTCCCGAATCGTGCCCTGATGCATTTGCGGCACGACGATCTTGCTCTTCACCACCTGATAGGAAAATGTGATTTTTACTTCGATGCGCGGACTGCGGCGAATTTCCTGCCGCGGCACTTCCGCGCTCAGCGACGGGATCGCGAGCACCTCGCGCAGGCTCACCGGATTGACCTTGCCTTTGACGTGCACGTCCATCGGGTCGCCTGCTCTTATGAAGTCGCGACAGCGTTCGAACGTGTTCTGGCTGATGAGGACTTGGCCGCGCAGGCTGAACGCCTCGATGCGTGACGTGAGATTCACCTCGTCGCCGATGACGGTGTATTCGGAATAAAGATCCGATCCAAGCAGCCCGGCCATGACGGCGCCGGTGTTGATGCCGATTCCCATGAAGAGTTCCGGCATTCCCTGCTGCTTGTGATGCCTGTTGATCTCGGTCATGGCGACCTGCATTTCAACCGCGCAGGCCACGGCCCGCCTGACGTCGTCCTCATGCCCGACCGGCGCGCCGAACAGCACCATGATGGAATCGCCCATGAATTTGTCGATGGTGCCGCTATGCCGGAAGATGATTTCGCTCATCCTCACGAGATAGCGATTCAGAAGTTCGAGGACAACCGTGGCCGCGTAGGCCTCCGAAATGGCGGTAAAGCCCCGCAAGTCAGCCAGCACGATGGTGACTTCGCGGCTCAGGAAGTTCCCGTCGGACGCGCCCGCCACGACCGGAGCGGCTGCACCAAGGATGCTTGCCAGCTCCCTTTCGGCGTCGCCTCGAAGCGGCGCGCCGGCTTCCCGGGCGATGAGATCCTGCACGCGTTCCAGTGCATCGCCGCGAAGTGCTTTTTTCATAGGACAAGAAGGTATAGAGCCCGGAGCGGGGAGTCAACAAAGCCGGTTCCGCGTTGCGACGGTAGGGGACGTACGCTAGAGTCCGGCACAACTAAGCGATGAAGGAGCGGCAATGGGCGGGAAAGTGCTTTTGGTCGTGCCGGAAGCGCCAGCGGCGGAAGTGTCAGCCGCCGTAGCCGAGCGCAAGATCGCGGGCGGCGGGCTGCGGCTTGGCATACTGGACAACAGCAAGGGTAACGCGGACCATCTCCTGCGATTCATCGCGGAGGGCATCCAGGCCACGGTGCCGGTCAAGTCGGTCGTAGCGCTGCGCAAGAACAGCGTGAGCCTGCCGGCGCCGGGCGAAATTCTGGACAAACTTGCAGCCGAGGCCGACTTCGTCGTCAGCGCGATGGCCGACTGAGGCTCCTGCACGTCGTGGAGTGTCCACGACATGGCAGAGCACAGGAAACTCGGCCTCGACACCGCCGTCGTCTGCTCCGATCCCTTCCAGAAGCTCGGGAAGAACCAGGCGCGCCTGTTCGGCGTGCCCAATCTGCCGCTCGTCGTGATTCCGCATCCGCTGGGCGGGCTCGGGCTGGAGGGCGTAAAGGAGCGCGCCGGCGTAGCCACACCGCGGCTCGTGAACCTGATCAAGGAGCATTCGCGGTGACCGACCTTGCCGAACTGCTGCGAACCCCCGGCGCCAGCATCGAAGCCGAGGACGATATCGACGCGGTAAACGAGCTGGTTCGCGCGCGCGGCTGGGGCGATGGACTTCCGGTCGTGCCGTCGACCGCCGATCGCGTACGCGGCATGCTGGCGTATTGCGACCGGCCCTGGCACGAGCCGTTTGCCAGGATCGCGCCGCGCTACGGGGAGGCGACGCCGCTGCGGCTTGCCGCCAACGCCGTGATGGCGGGCTGTGAGCCGAATTATTTTCCGCTGCTCATGCTCGCGATCGAGGCGATGTGCGAGGAGCCGTTCAATCTCTACGCGATCCAGGCGACGACGCATCTTTGCGCCCCGCTCGTGATAGTCAACGGACCGGTGGCGCTCGAATTGGAGATCAACTCAGGTCACAACGCCTTCGGGCCCGGCCACCGCGCCAACGCGACGATCGGGCGCGCGATTCGGCTGGCGCTGCTCAATATCGGGGGCGCCACGCCCGGCTCGGGCGACATGTCCACGTTCGGGGCGCCGTCCAAGTATTCCTATCTCGTCGCGGAAAACGAGGCGGCGAGCCCGTGGGAGCCGCTGCACGTCGAGCGCGGATTCCCGGCCGAGGCGAGCACCGTGACCGTGGTCGGCGCCGAATGCCCGCACAACGTGAACGACCACGAGAGCCTCACCGCCGAGGGCATTCTCACGACGATCGCCGGCACCATGGGGATCGCCGGATCCAACGACGTGTATTACGCCGCGCAACCGGTGGTCGTCATGGGCCCCGAGCACGCGCAAACGGTGGCGGGGGGCGGTTTCTCCAAGAGGGACGCCAAACGTTTCCTGCAGCAGCACGCGAGCCTTCCGCTCGGCAAGTTCTCGAAGGAGAATATCGAGCGCCGCGTCCGTGTGACGTGGAAGGACCGCTACGCGAACGCGGGAATGGAGGCGCCCGTGTTCCTGGTCCAGAATTCCGAGGACATCATCATCGCGGTGATCGGCGGGGCGGGCAAACACTCGGCGTACATACCGACTTTCGGCGCGACGCACGCCGTCACCCGCGCGCTCAGGCGGCGCGACGGGCAGTATGCGCGCTCGGTGGAAGAGTTCCGGACGGGCTGACAGGCAGGCCAAGAGCACGCCGCATGATGATTGCATGCGGCTTCGCGCCGGGTGCTACAATGTTAGGACGTCGTGGAGGAGGTCCGGGATGCGGCGTAGCCTCGTGTGTGTGCTGCTGGCGTTGTGGCCCTCGATCAGCGTGGCTGCCGAGCCGCTTACCTTGCTCCTGATTCACATCCTCCGCGAGCAGATCGCCTCCGCCGTGCAGGACGCGATCGAAAACGCGCAGCGCGAGAAGGAACGCCCCAGCTTTGTCATTCCGCCGTCGCCCTACGATCTGGACGATGATAAGCTCAAGGCGTTGATCGACGAAGGTTTCATACATCTGTCGTCGGCGCAGCGCGACGAGGTCTTCGCCAGCGTGAAGCGCATCCTGTCCGACCCGGAAAATGCCGCGTTGAAACCGATGCTGGTCGAGGAACTGGCGGTCAAGGCATCGGCCGTGCGTCAGGCCCACGAACGATTGTCAAACCTGTCCCCGGTGGAAAAGAAAGCGCTTGCCGTGCAGGCGCGGGAGGAATACGAGAAGCTGCCCCCTGAAGAACGCGAGCAGATGTTGCATGTCCTGCGATCGGGCATTGTGCCCCTGCCGCGCGATCTCAACGAAATGATCCTCGCCGAGTTCGGCACCGTGCCCGCTGCGGCCAGCCCGCCTCCGGCGAAGTAGCGGGCGCTGCCGGAGTTACATCACGCTCGATGTGGGCTTGCCGGTCGACAGCTTCGCCTTGTGTGCGAAGGGATCGTAGGCCGTCATGATATCCGCGGGCGTCGTAGCCGCAGTGACGCCTTTTGACGATTGGGCGGTCGATGAGGCGGCAATCGTTGCGACGTCCCCCGATAATTCGCCGCCTTCTTCCACCGTGATCTTGCCGTAGCGTATCGTTCCGGACACGCGCCCGGTGGCGTAGATGATGAGGTGCTTGCGTGCGGTGAGTTCGCCCTCGAAGCGGCCGCGGATTTCGGCGACGTCGATGCCGACGGTGCCGGCAAAAACGCCGTGTTCCGCAATCTTGATGACGCGGCTGTCCATCGAGGCTTCCACCCGGCCTTCGACGACCAGCGTATCGCAGTCGGTGATTTCCACGCCCTTCAGCTTGATGTCCGGACCGACGATGAGCTTGCTGCCCGGTGTATCGTCGGCTATGGCGACCGGTTTTGCCGGTTCCTGGCTCTGCTGCTCCGGTTTCTGCGCTTCAGGTTGGCCGCCGCGACCGGTGGGAGGAGGATTGTGAAGACTGGGAGTGAGGTTTACATTGCGGGTTTCTTTGCGCACGTTGTCGTCCCTTTTTCCGAACATGGCGGCTCCTTCGAGTTATCGTGACTCCGACTACACCAGTGTGTATCGCACACCCCTTTACTTGAACAAGTCCGTTAGCAAGGGTCATGCCCAATCACAATTAACTCATGCAATCAGCGCGCTACTCTGGAATGTCCAGAGTACGCCGGAGGTATTTTGTCGCTGAACAGCGACGCGAAATGACCCAGTGCGAACTAACACTTTGATTAAGTGCTGTTAGTTTTGTCGTTGTTCGACGACGGCCCGAGGCGAGACCGTCTACAGCTTTCGTAGCCCCGTAGAGCCCGATTCGCGCGAAATCCTGACCAGGCTCAATCCGATGCTGAGGTAGGCCGTAGCAAAAAAACGCGGCGGGTTTGCCGCCGCGCCCCATCGGCTGCCTCGTGGGCAACCGATAACCGGGGGAGGAGGAGGAGGGAACCCCCGGTCGGAGGAACTTCTGCAGTTAGTGCTTCGGGCTCGGTTTGAGGAACAAACGCGCGCCGAATTGCTCAATCTTCTTGGTAACCCAGACGATGGCGTCGACGATCAATTCGGCGTTATGCATCGCATTGATTGCAGCCTGGCGCTCGGTCTCCGTCATCCGAGACGCGTTGATTCGATTATAAATAGTTGAACCGATTTTGATTTCTATATCGTCTTTCATTTCAATGCTCCTTCGAGTCGAGCCGTTCCGCAAACTAATCCGAAAAAGATTACTGCCACTGACTCAACAACTTTCAACACAAGTATAGACCAGTTTCCTACTATTTTGTTGCGATGCAATAGCTGATATATTATCATCCCACGATATATAAAAACTAATCTGATAACCCATGCGTCTGCCACCCCTGAATGCTCTCAAAGCGTTTGAAGCCGCTGCGCGGCATCTGAGCGTGAAGCGCGCCGCCGCCGAACTCAATGTGACACCGGCCGCCGTGAGCCATCAAATTCGCACGCTCGAGGAATATCTCGGCGTTCAGCTGTTTCACCGCTATAACCGCGCCCTCGAATTGACGGATGCAGCCCGTGCCTGCCTGCCCAAGCTGCGGGAGGGATTTGATTGCCTGCTGAAGGCGGTGGAAGTCCTGCGCGCCCAGAAAGGCACCGGGGCATTCACGGTGAGTGCGGCGCCTTCGTTTGCCGCGCGCTGGCTGATGCCGCGCCTGCACCGCTTTTTTCAAGCGCACCCGGAAGTGGACGTGCGCGTCTCCGCGCGCATGCGCCAGGTGAGCGAAGGCGGGAAGGGTACCGTCGCCGAACGCGCGACCATCGATGCCTGGCTTGCCGATTCGGACATCGCGATCCTCTATGGAAGAGGCGACTATCCCGGTTTCCACGTCGATAAACTGCTCCCGCTCACGGTCACGCCGATCTGCAGTCCGCGGCTGATCACCGGCCAGTCGCCGCTCACGCGTCCGGAGGACCTGCGCA
>JACQOK010000460.1 GCA_016202565.1 Betaproteobacteria bacterium
GATTCCGGGAGCGGGCATCCCCGGATTTCATTTCATTCCATCCGGGCTACACTCTCGAGCCGGTAGCCCGGAAGCAGCGAAGCGGATTCCGGGAGTGGGCATCCCCGGATTTCATTTCATTCCATCCGGGCTACACTCTCGAGCCGGTAGCCCGGAAGAAGCAAAGCGGATTCCGGGAAAGGGCGCAGCATGAACGACAACACGCTCGGAGCCTACGACATCGCCGATCTGCGCGAGATGGCGCGCCGCCGCCTGCCCAAGGGCATCTTCGAGTTCATGGATCGCGGCAACGGTGACGAAGTCGCGCTCGCCAACAACCGTGCAGCGTTCGAGCGCATCAAGCTGAATCCGCACATGCTGGTCGACACCTCCCGCCGCAGCCAGGAGATCACGCTGTTCGGCAGGAAGCAGGCCATGCCGATCGCGATTGCGCCCACCGGTTCGGCCGGTCTCACGTGGTATGAAGGCGAGATTGCGCTCGCGCGCGCCGCACGGGAGGCCGGCATTCCGTTTGCGCTGGCAACCGGCTCGATGACGGCGCTCGAGAAGGTCGCCGAACAGGCTGGCGGCATGCTGTGGTTCCAGGTCTACATGTGGCCGGACCGCTCGCTCTCGCACAAACTCATCGAACGCGCGAAGGCCGCGGGCTACCAGGCGCTCATCGTCACCGTCGACACGCCGGTCACGCCCGGGCGCGAATACAACCTGCGCAACGGCGTCACCATCCCGTTTCGCTTTACCCGGCGCAATGTCACCGACGTGCTGATGCATCCGCGCTGGCTCGCCACAGTGCTCATGCGCTATCTCCTGACGACCGGGATGCCGCGCTACGAGAACTATCCGACCGAGATCAAAAGCAGGATCACGGCGCTTCCCATGGGCCGCTCGATGATGGTCACCGATTCGCTCACTTGGGACGACCTGCGCGCGCTGCGGAAGCTTTGGCCACACCCGCTGATGGTGAAAGGAATACTGCGCGCGCAGGATGCAGCGCGCGCGGCCGAATGCGGCGCCGATGCAGTCATCGTGTCCAACCACGGCGGACGCGCCGTCGACAGCACCATGGCGCCGATCGAAGTTCTGCCGCAAATCGTCGATGCCGTGGGCAAGCGCCTCACCGTGATGGTCGACAGCGGTTTCCGGCGCGGCGCCGATATCATCAAGGGGCTCGCGCTCGGGGCCGCTGCCGTGCTGATCGGCCGTGCGACGCTCTACGGCACCGCCGTCGCTGGACAAGCGGGCGCGGCGCGCGCGATCGAGATCTACCGCGATGAAATCGACCGCCTGTTGGCGCTGATCGGGTGCACGAGCATCGCCGCACTGAACCGGGATTATCTGGTGCTTCCACCGGTGCTCGATGACGCAACAACCACCGCGAACGTCATTCCGCTGGACGGCGCAAAGGCCGTAGTGGAGCGCTAGAGGCGCGCGGGCACCCACCGCGCGGTATGCAACGCTCTGGGCGAAGAAGGGAGGAGAACATGAAAGCTGGATTCGGAATCCGCGACATGCCGGCGCTCGGCGCGGCATGTCTTCTTGCAGCGTCCGCCGCGGCGCAGACTCCTCCACCCGGCTCTGCAACCTGGCCTACCCGCCCGGTGCGGATCATCGTGCCGTTCGCGCCGGGCGGCGGCGTCGACACGGTCACGCGCTTCCTCGCGCAGAAGTTGACCGAGCAGATCGGCGGCTCGTTTGTCGTCGAGAATCGCCCCGGTGGGGCGGGGCTCCTCGGCGCCGAGCTCGTGGCACGGGCGGCGCCGGACGGCTACACATTGCTCACGTCGGCGCCGGAATTCTCCATCAACCCGAGCGTGCGCCCGAAACTGGCATACGATCCCTTCAAGGACTTCGCCTATATCTCGCAGCTCACTTCCGGGCAGTTCATGCTCGCGAGCCACCCCTCGGTACCGGTGAAGACGGTGAAGCACCTCATCGCGCTGGCGAAAGCCCGCCCCGGTCAGCTCAATTATGGTTCCTCGGGCGCAGGCGGCATCAATCATCTCGCCGGCGAGCTGTTCCAGTCGATGGCGGGCATCCGCTGGGTACACGTGCCGTTCAAGGGTGCCGGACCCGCCACCATCGGACTCATGGGCGGCCAGATCGACTTCGTCTTCGCCAGCACCACCGGACTGGTCGGGCCGGCGAAGACGGGCAAGGTGCGCCCGATCGCCGTGACGGGACCGCGGCGTTTCATGGAGCTTCGAGACGTCCCGACCATCGCCGAATCGGGCATTCCCGGTTACGAGGTGACCGGCTGGTACGGATTCTATGCGCCGGGCGGCACATCTGCGGACCTCATACGCCGGCTCCACGCGGAGGCGGGGCGCGCGCTGAACAGCGCGGACGTGAAGGAAAAGCTCGTGAGGACCGGCAACGAGCCCGTCGTGAGCTCGCCGGAAGAATTTGTCGCGTTCATGCGCGGCGAGATCGCAAAGTGGGCGAAGGTGGTGAAGCAGGCCAACATACGGGTGGAGTAGCCGCAGCGAAAACCGCGCGCTGTCGTCCGCGCAGCGCACGCCCTCGCGCTATTTCTTTTCTTTCTGCTTCAACAGCGCATCGAGACCTGCGAATGCCTTATACGTAGCTTGCGCGCGCTGCGCCTCCGCGTCCTGCTCGCTGCGTCCAGCGGTATCCAGATAGCGCCGGTGCTCGGCTTCGTGGCAATAAGTGCAGAGCAACTCCCAGTTGCTGCCATCGGGCGGATTGTTGTCGTGGTTGTGATCGCGGTGATGCACTTCGAGGAGCTGGACGTTCGCGCGAGTGAATTCGCGTCCGCACCGTCCGCAGATCCACGGATACAGCTTCAGCGCCTGTTCGCGATAACCCTTCTCGCGCGCCGCCTGGCTGCGTTTCGCTTCCGCGATGACGCGATCGAGCCGCGCGTTATCGGGTGTGACTTTCTTCGTGGCCATGATGCGCTGCAAGGCTGGGTCAGCGTGAGCCCGCCGGCTGATGCCTCGGAATGCTCATGATAACTCGCTCACTTATTGCCCGCTAAACGCTGAAGCAATACCGCATTTCTCGGAACCGATTGCGGAAGTCGACGACCCGCCGTTTCCAGTGACCTGCAGGATGCTCGGCGCCGGTGCCAATGATCTCGGCGATGAGAGTCGCGAGCTCGGCGAAGTCGCGCTCTTCCATGCCGTGTCTCGTCATTTCCTGCGCGCCCATGCGGACACCGCTCGCCGCGGTGAAGCTCGGGTCGTCGTAAAAGGCCTGCGGATTGGTGATGATGTTGTTCGCTTCGAGCAGGCCGGCGAGCCACTGGCCCTTCGCGCGTCCGGTCCGCAGCAGCACCTGGTGGGTCTCGGTGTAATCGTTGCGCGCATCGCCTTCGCACGTGAGTCCCGCGGCGCTCAACGCGCGGGCGAAAGCTTTGGCGTTGGCGATCACCCTGCGTGGGTACTCGTCGCGGAAGGCGAGCATTTCGTACGTCGCGCCGAGCAACCCAAGCAGCGTTCCCGGGTGGTGGTTGCTCACGTGCCCGGGGAATGCGCGCGAAACGACATGCTGCCACAGCTCTTCGAAGGGAGATCCCGGACCGATGTTGCTCAGAATGATGCCGCGCTGCGGCCCGAAGAAAGTCTTGTGGGTGGAGCCGGTGACGAGATCGGCGCCTTCTGCGAGCGGGTCCTGGTAGTGCGGGCCGAGCAGTCCCAGCACATGGGCGGCGTCATAGAGAACCACCGGCCGCTCCGGATTGTCCGCACCGAATTCGGCGTGGATGAAGGCGGCGATCTCGCGCACCGGCTCGCGCTGGATGATGACGCTGCGCCCGAAAACGAGCAGCTCGGGCTTCTTCTGAGCAATGATGCGCTTCGTTTCTTCAATGTCGATGAGGTAGGGGTTATCCCGGGACATCGGAAAATGCAGCACGTCGGGCCGCCCCGTCCGCGCGTCGATGCGCACGTAGTTTTTGAGCGCTCCCGGTACCTGAGCGCTGAGATGCCCGCCCTTGTTGAGATCGTGCACGAGCACCGGGCCGAGCGCCTGCGGCTCGGTGCCGCTGCGGTGGCGGTTGCGAAACTGCTTCAGCGCATCGTAAACGGTATCGTTTGCCATTTGGCCGCTGATGACCCGCGGCTCGACTTGTACGCAATTGAAGAACGTGCGCAGCGCCGCTTTCAGTTCTTCTTCCTGCTCCATGATGAACGATGTGCCCTTGTAGTAGCGCACGTCCGGCGCGTTCGGGCCGAGCCACTTCAACTGATTGTGCTCGTTGTAGCGGCCGGCGGGATCGGCGGCGCACAGCGCATCGACGAACGCCGAAGTCGGCTGCTCGGAAGGGATGAGGTTCACGCACTCGGCGCGGCGCCACCGGGTGTTGGCGCGCGCGGCCTCCGCGAGGCGACCCGCGCGCTCCGCCAGCCCTTCGATCGCGATGCGTGCAGGCGAAGCAGGGGCGGTGAAACTTCCGGCTGCACGCGCGTAAGGCGCGGCGGGCCACAGATTGCGCTCGACCAGTTCCGCGGGAAAGCGCCCGCCCTTTCCGTCATCCACTTCCAGCACCACCGGCCGGTCGTTGCGAAAGCGGATGTCGGAATCGATAAGCGCAAGCCCGATGGGACGCAACCCGTGTTCCTCGGTCGGGATCGCGGTGAGCCCTTCACCGTAGAAAGCGGAATAGGGGACCGACGTGCCGGAAGTGACGTAACCTACAGGCCGCTCGCCTTCGTACAGTCGATAGCCTGCGCGGAGCGGCTTGCGGCCTGCGAAGACGGCGACCGACATGATGAGACGCTTGAGCGTGCGCGCCGCGAGCGGCGCGGTCAGTATGCCGCGGCGGATCGCAACGTACTCCTCGCGCTGCACCTCGAGCGCCGTGCGCCCGACATAATCGCCCGTCCCGGGGGCACGCACCGCAAAGCGCGCGAGGTCGTTCGCGAAGATCGGAATCTCGTTTCCCTCCGGATCGGTGCCAAGCTCGTGACCGTAGAGCGGCAGGCCCGCCTCCAGGCGCAATGAATCGCGCGCGCCCAGCCCGCAGGGTACGGCACCGAGCGCGGCGAGCTTTTCCCACAGCGCGACAGCAGATGCGCGCGGGCAGAAAAGCTCGAAGCACACGCTCTCGCCGGTGTATCCCGTACGGGCAACGGTGAGTTCCGCGGAATCGAAGCGGCTCATGCTCAGGCGATTGCGCTTCGCTTCCGGTAGCTCGTTCGCCGGCACGGTCGCGCACATGATCTCGGCCGCATGCGGTCCCTGCAGCGAGATCATCGCGACTTCCTCGCTAACGTTGTCCAGGCTTACGCCTTGCTGCAGCGGGCAGCGCCGCAGCCACTCCCAATCCTTGGCGCGGTTCGCCGCGTTCACCACGAGCAGGAAGTCTTCGCGCGCAAGCCGGTAAAGATAGGCGTCATCGACGGCACCGCCGCGTTCGTTCGCAAGGAACGTGTACTGTGCCTCGCCGGGCTCCAGCGCGCTGGCGTTGTTGGTGAGTACGTGCAAGAGGAATTCTTCGGCGCCGGGACCGCGCGCGCGAAAGCGCCCCATGTGGGAAATGTCGAAGAGCCCGGCGTGACGGCGCGTGGCGAGGTGCTCGCGGATGATGCCGCCCGTGTACTGCACCGGCATCTCCCACCCGCCGAACTCGACCATGCGGGCCTGATGGCTCACGTGCCAGTCGTAGAGGACGGTTCTGGCAAGAGGGGATTTTTGGGCTGCCTGCGGCATGGGACCTCCAGATCGAAATTACGGAGGGTGAGACCTGGAATCGATATTGTACAGCGCGCTTTCCCCTGCCGGCGACGCTACCACCCGGCCAGGGACCACTTGCCGTCACCGAGCAGGATCAGCGCAACCAGTGAACCCATCACCAGGAAGTTGATATCCCATCCCTTGCCTTCCGGCGTGCTGAGAAACGGCTCGCGGTGCTTCGCGATACACACGTACGTCGCCACTGCCATGACCAGCAACAGGATCAGCGCCGCGACGCGACCGAACACGCCGCCGATTATCGCGAGCCCGCAGGCCACCTGAACGACCCCGGTCAGCAGAACGGAGCCTTTCGGAAATCCGTAGTCTTCCTGCCACTTCCTGTCGAAGAGGCTCTTATTCCGGAATTTGTATGCGCCGTGAAGAACGATGACCACGCCCAGCACGACCCGGAGAATCAGAATGGCGGCATCGGCCATGCGTCAGAGGCGGAAGGTGTACTCGATCCGGTAAAACGGCCGCTTGAGGCGAGCGGCCGCCGCCAGGGTGAACGGGATAACCGACGGATCGGTTTCGCTGACGAGCGGCACGGCGAGCGATTCCCGCACGCCGAATACCGCGTCCTCATCGATCCAGGGATCGTCATCGGGAAAGATCTCGGTGATCAACGCGGGGCGCCCCGCGGCGGAAATCCGGAAGTGGTAATGCGCCGGACGCCACGCGTGCCGCCCGGTCGCGCGCAGAAGCTCACCCGCGGGCCCATCGTCGGGCACGGTGTAGGGACCGGGCCGCACGGTGGTGAACGCGTAGCCGCCGCCCGCATCGGTCTTCATGCGCCGGCGCAGGTTGCCCGGCGGCTGGTCGGGGTCCTGATTGGAGTAGAGGCCGTTCGATGCCGTCTGCCAGATGTCGAGGACCGCGCCTGCGAGCGGTGCGCCGCTCTGCGCATCGAGGACGCGGCCGTAGAACACGACGTGCTCGCCGGCGTTGTCCGCGATCATGTCGCCGCCCACTTCGAGCCACGCGGAACCCTCGATGTGGAACGGTCCCAGGTTGCTGAACTGCGTGCCCGAGCCCCGGCTGCCGATCATGTCGGTCAACGCGCTCAGTCCGAAGAGGTCGGAGAGCAGGATGAACTCGTTGCGTTCGGGGGAGGAGATTTCGCCTGCGCGGCGCAGGAGCTCCATGGCGAGCAGCCATTCCTCGTGCGTGAGCTCGACCTCCTTCGCAAACGCGTGAAGGTGCGCAGCCAGGCGCGAGAGGACGAACTTCACGCGCGGGTCCCGCGTCTTCGCGCAGTACGCGACGAACGCATCGGTGATGGTGTCTTTGGTGACGTTACGCATGTTGGCCTCTCTAGATCAGGGCTAGACTGAGCGCGGGAAACGCGATGACGATGACCAGCACGAGCAGCATGATCGTTGCGAAAGGCAGGGCGCCCGTGAAGATGTCGCCCAGCGAGATCGTCGGGTCGTTGATGGCGCTCTTCACCGTGAAAACGGAAAGGCCCAGCGGCGGCGTGAGCAAGCCGATCTCGGCGCCGATCACGGTCACGACCCCGAACCACACGAGGTCGCCGCCGAATGCGACCACGGCCGGCATGAAAAGCGGCGCGGCGATCAGGATGATGGACGCGGTATCGAGCACCGTTCCCAGGACGATGAGCACCAGCACGTAGAGCGCCATCAGTTCGCCCAGCCCGAATTTCATCCCCGCGAGCCATTCGCTGAACAGCGTCGGCAGCCCGGCGACGCCGAGCATGCGGCTGTACATGTTTGCGGTGATGATCAGGAACAGCAGCGTCGCCGACACGTACCCCGTTTCCACGAATACTTCCCACAGGCTGCTTCGGCTGAGCCGCCGGCGCCACAGCCCGATGCCGAGCGCGCCGAGCGCGCCGAGCGCGCCCGCCTCGGTAGCGGTGACCACGCCGCCGTAAATGCCGCCCAGCACCGCCAGGACCAGGAGCACCACCGGTCCCAGCATGCGCGCCTTCTCGCGCAGCCCCAGCCGCGGAGCCGTATCGTCCGGCAGTGTTCCGCCCACGAAGCGCGGCGCAAGATGCGCCATGGCGACGATTCCCACCGCGAACGCGACGGCAAGCAGCACGCCCGGGATCACGCCGGCGAGAAACATGTGCCCCACCGACTGCTCGGCGACGAAGGCATAGATGATCATCATCACGCTCGGGGGGATCAGCATCCCAAGCACCGAGCTGCCCGCGACGACACCCACGCAGAAGCGCTTCCCGTAGGCGAGCCGGCGCATCTCGGGCAGCGACACCCGGGTAAAAACCGAGGCGGAGGCGATCGAGGACCCGGTGACCGATGCAAACAGCGCGTTCGCCGCCACCGTCGCGATGCCGAGGCCGCCCCTCACGCGCCGGAACGTGTCGTTGGCGACGTCGTAGACGTCACGGCCGATGCCCACGCGGCTGACGATCAGCCCCATCATCATGAACAGCGGGATCGTCGCGAAATTGTAGTCGGCGACGCTGTCGCCCACCGCAAGCGTCAGCAGGTTGATCGCGAGGTCGATGCGGTCGCGCATCAGCCATACGCCCAGCACCGATACCACGCCGAGCGCGACCGGCACGTAGAGCCCGGCATAAATTAGCGCGACGACGAGAACGATCGACAGCGCGCCGATCTCGACCGGGCCCATGTCATCCGTTGTGCGTTGCCGAACCGCCGGGCCGCCCCGCGCCGCGGAATTCGCGCCAGGCCGCAACGAGAAATGCGAGAATCGCGGAGGTCGCACCCACCACGATGATCACCTTGACCGGCCACTCGGGAACGGTAAATACCTGTGCCGTGCCCTTGAATTCGCCGCGCTGGTAGGACTCGATCATCCGCGGCACGCCGCCGATCACGATCAGCGTGAGAAACGCCACGGCAATCAGGTCGAACGCGATCCGCAGGGCGCGCGACACTCCCCGCGCGCGATTGCCGAGAAGGGTGAGCAGGCCTTCCGAACGCGTGAGGCGGCCGGCCCGCACGGCGTCTCCAAGCTGCAGGAACACGATCGCAACGAGCGAAAGCTCGACGAGTTCGTGCACCCCGAGGATAGACACCGAGAACAGCGTGCGGCTCAGGGAGTCGGTGTTGATCACGACGAGGAGCGCCACGACCAGCAATGCGCCCAGCACGTTGAGCGCGGCAAGCACCCGGTAGAGCCAGCGAATCGCCGCACCGTGCTCCGCATCCGCGTTCATGGAAAGCCCTGGATTGTGAAAAGAAGAAAACGTCGCTCGATCAGGTTGCTACTTCAATGCCGGGAGGTCCTTGAAATATTCCGGATGGGTCTTCTCGACCTCGGTCAGGAATACCGGTGAAAACTGGTCCGGAACGATGAGGCGCGGTGCGCCGGGCAGCGTGTTGATCAACACCTCGTCTTCTGCCGCCTCGAACGCACGTATGACGGCGGGCGACAGCCGCGGATCGTAGCTGATGTGCCGGATCGCCTTCTTACCAACCGCGATGTCGGTGTTCGGCACCCACTTGGCGAAAATCTCGACCGCCTCGTCCCGGTTGTTGCGGGTATAGTGCGATGCGCCAGCGAGGCCAGCGACAAAATTGCGCACTACCGCGGGCGAACTCGCGATGGTCGGCGCGTGCGCGGTCGCGACCATGACATAGGACATGTGACCGCCCCCGCGGATCACGAGAAAGGAGCCGGGAACCTGCTCGAGAACGGCCGTGACATAGGGCTCCCAAGTGACGACGGCGTCGACCTTGCCTTCCTTCAACGCCGGCGCCAGCCCGAACTGCGACCAGATGTTCTCGATCGTCAGGTCTTCATATTTCATCTTGGCGCGCCTGAGCACCATTTTGAAATATTCGTCGGAGGTCTGCCCGATCGCGAGCCCGATGCGCCTGCCCTTCAGGTCTGAGACCTTGCCAGCGTTGATGCCCGTGCCCTTGCGCGTCACGATAGCAAGCGGCTCGTCGGCGTTATCGCGGGTAGCGTCGTTCATGATGATACCGATCACCCGAAACGGTTCCCCTGAATGGACCGCCTTCAGGAACGTCGTGACGCTCATATCGCCGATCTGCGCCTCGCGACGACGCATAGTATTGACCATGTCGGTGCCGGTATCCACCACCTTCATGCGCGCATCGACGCCATGTTTCTCAAAGATCCCCTTTTCTGCGCCGATGAACATCGGCAGATGGCCGAAATTATTGCCTATCACCACGTCGAGGCGTGGCAACTGCGGGTTTGAAACTGTACTCATGGCGTGACCCCTTCATCCGAAATGAGTGTGCGGCGCAACGAATCAGTGTCGATAAGCGGCGCCACGACCAGCAATGCGCCCAGCACGTTGAGCGCGGCAAGCGCCCGGTAGAGCCACCGGACTGGCGCGCTCTCGCGGTCCGCGCGCATGCGAGGTCAGGCCGCGCCCCGGACGCGCGCCCGCTTAATCGCGGTCCCAGTCACGCAGGGGCTTGGCGCCGGCGGCGCGCAGCGCGTCCATGTAGGCGGCCAGCAATTTCGATCCCGGCTTGCCCTTGCCGTCCATGCTCGCCGCCCATTCCTTGGCGAGATTGGGCAGACCCTTCGCCCACGCCGCACGGCCCTCGGCAGTCATGGGCGTGATCGTGCCGCCGGCCTTGGCGTAGGCCTCTTCGCTCGTCTTGCCCTTGCTTGCCGCGATCTCCGCCAGCCGGTCGCGGTAGGCGATCGCCACCTCGAGCAGGACCTTCTTCACTGCGTCGGGCAGCCTCTTCCAGGTCTCGGCGTTGGCGGTGACCACCTTGGTGTTGACCGACCCGAGATCGGCCTTCAGCATGTAAGGTGCGACTTCGGCAATCTTGAAGCTCACCGCGGCCTCCGGCCACAGGAACGCCCCGTTGACCACCCCCGTCTGGAGATTGTTGTAGTACGTCGTCAGCGGCCCCGCGACGCCGATGGCCCCGAGCCCGTCAAGATATCGCAGGTTCGTGCCGGCACCGTTCACTTTCAGCCCCTTCAGGTCGGAAAGCTGCTTCACCGCCGTCTTGCTAAAGAGCTGGTAGCTGTCGAGCACCACGCCGGTTGCGAGATAAACCTGGCCGTGCTCCGAGAACTCCTGTTTTACCTCGCGAATCTGTTCCGCCAGGCGGTCCAGCGTGCGCGCGACGAGCAGCGGGTCGCTGGTCACGAAGGGCGTCACGTAGGCGAGCGCCTGCATCGGAACCTTGTCGGTGTGGAAAGGCGTCGTCACCACCCCGATATCGCCGAGGCCGCGCTTGATGCCTTCCAGCACCCCGCCGGGCTTCACGATCTGGCCACCCCAGGCCTGGTTCCAGCGGATCTTGTACTTGCCGCCCGCCGCGAGCCGCTTGTCGACCTCCGGAATGTAGAACTCCGCGAATTCCTTTACCCACATCGCGCGGATCGGGTAGCCATCGAGCGCGGTCAGGTTGATCACCTGCTGCGCTGAAGCGGGCAGGGCAACCCCCCACGCGCATGCGGCAAAAACTGCGGCAAGACAACGCTGAACGGGGTTCATAACGCTCCTCCAGAAAGTAGAATGGATCATTGTTGGCGTTGTGATTCCAGCCCGACGCCCGAGCCGATTATTGTCGAGCCCCGGGCTTCTGTCAAAGAACAGGCGCGGTTTCTGCGGATCTCCTTGCATCGCGGCGGAGCAACTTCAGCCGGGTTTCGCGGCGTCGATATGGACGCTCGTGAGCCGGGAGAACGGCCGATGGTCCGAGATTCGGATGCGGACGAATCCCGCCCTCGAAATCTCCTGCCGCAGCGCCTCTTCCGGGACTGCCCCGCCGAGGGAAGTCACATCGGCCAGCGGATCTTCCAGAACCTCCCCGGGGAGCTCCCCCTCGCGTATCAGATCGCGCGCGGCCAGGCGGCCACCGGGCTTCAGGATGCGAAACGCCTCTTTGAACGCCGAATGTTTGTCCACAGCCAGATTGAACGATGCGTTTGCGACCACGAGGTCCGCAATGGCGGAAGCGAGCGGCAAACGCTCCAGGTCCGCGGCGACGGGCCAGACTGAAGCCCGCAACCCACGCGTGGCGCGCGAACGGACAAACATACGAATCATGGCCTGCGTCATGTCCAGGGCGACGACGGCGCTGCCAGCGCGCATTTCCGAAGCGAGGCACCACGCATCGATCCCAGCGCCGCAACCGACATCGACGGCAACGCGCACGTCGCGAAGGTCCAACGCCGCCGCGGGAAAACCGCAACCGCAGTATGCGGCGGCAAGTTCGTCCGGCAGCCGCTCGAGCACGGCTCGCGGGTAACCGCTGTCGCGCATCCGGCGTGCGCCCTCCGGCAGAAAATCCCTCTCCTCGACGAGCCGCTCGTAGCGCCGGCGGATACGGTCCTTGATCTCGTCCGACCAGTCCCGGCCGGAGACGATGGCTGCCACGGGAACCGGCGTATCAGTGCGGCATATGATCCGGGTTCCAGAACCTGCCGGTGCGGATCATGCCCGCGATGCGCTCGCCATGCTCGATCCAGCAGTTCTCGTTGAGTCGTGCCTGCTCCTCGGGATCGAACTCGACGCGTTCGACCCGGGCCTCCCATCTGCCGTCGCCCAGGTAGTCCACGACAGCGTACGCCGGACGCGGATCGCCGTCCCAGCTCATGCCGACCGCCGCGACACAGACCAGAATCTGCACCTTGCCGTTCTTCCTGATGCGGCGCACCGAGGGGCCGTGAATGTGGCCGTGCGCGCCGACATCGAAGTCGTAATCCTTCAGCTTCCCGGCGACCTGCTCGTCGGTGAGGCGGGCGGGGAAGGCGTCGCCGTCGCCGATGTCGTAGGGCGTCCCATGGAACACGTGGAAATCGTGCCCCCGTTCCGGCGTGTAGGTCATGGAGAACGGCCGCTTCCTGAGCCATTCCAGTTGCGCTTCTGCCATGCGTTCGCGCGTCATCCGCGTCATGCGGAACATCCATTCCTGGTGGGGGCTCTTCGGCGGCAATTTCTCGTCCACCTTGTTGGCGACCCACAGGTCGACGTTACCCACGATGACGTCGATTTCCGGACGCTCCATGAAGTGCTGGACGATTTTCTCCGGCTCCGGCCCGAGGCCCACGAGATCACCGGCAACAACGATCTTGTCCGGCTCTTCCCTTGCCACCGCCCTCTCGACAGCCTCGAGCTGCGGCACCTGCGCGTGAATATCCGAGTAAAGGCAATATCTGAACCGCATGGCGTTTCTCCTTCTGTTTGCCCTGACGACAAGCGCTGCGGCGCACCGCTAGACGCGTGCGCAGGGAACGGCGGCAGTTCGCCAGGAAACAGGACGGCGACCGGCCACCGCCCTTCCAGCTCAGCATCGGCACTCTCCGATTGCATCTTGCTGTCCCGGCCCAGGCTATTCATTGATTTGGATCAACTTACCTGCATATTGCAGGAGTGGTGGCACGGGAGGGCGGGGGTGAGAGCAAGGAAGGAATTTCTGAGACAGGACACTGCCGATCAACGCATCACGTCTGGCGGGACCGCGCCGGTTTTCACCCAGGAGAGCATCGCCTTCACCGTCTCGCGCTCCACCCCGACGAATCCATGGGCCGTGCGCGCCTGGCAGGCCCCGCCGCTTTCAGGGCCGCCGCCGCGGACCGTGACGAGCGGCTTGCCGCTTTTTTGAGAAAACGCCTTGGCGTCCTGGTAGGAAGTGTACTGGCATGGATCGTCCTCGTGATGCACCCACAGGAGCTGGGCCCGTAGATCGGCCCAATTGACACCGGAAAGTCCCGGCCCGTTGCGCGTAGACCGGAACAACGATGCGGTGAGAATAGCCCGTCGTGCGAGCTGCGGGTTCATGCGCGCGGCATGGAATGCGCTGACGGTGCCTTCGCTCGTCCCGACAAGCGTCCAGTCCTCAACACCGTATCGGCGGCCGATTTCCTTCAGCAGCGCCTCCATGTCCGCGCCGTATCGGGGAGTCTCGCGGAAGTGTTGGTAGAAAGTACCCCACTGGTCCGAAGGCGCATCCACGACGATGACCAGCGTTTCCTCGTCCAGCCAGTGCCGCCGTGAACGCATGAGAAAATTGCCGCGCATTTCAAACCGCGGCTGCCCTTCTTTCTCCGTGAGTCTCATGATTCCGGGATTGCCGGGAAAAAGCGCAATCCCGTATTTGAACGTCTTCGCGTCCTGAAGATGCGTTACGAGTCCCGATACCGTGTAGCCATCGCGCTTGACGGTGACGACCTGCGTGGGATGCGCGAGGTTGGGATCGCCGGCGCCCGCCTGCGCGTGCGCGAGCCGGATGCCTGCTGGCAGCACCGCGGCGCAGATGACGACGACCCGAAGGAGATAAATAGTGATCGTCCCGTGAATTGCCGACATCGATGCGTTGTCGTTCATGCGGCTGTCGTGCGGAATTCAGTCGTATGGCTCGATTGTCTTGATCTTCTCCGCGTTGATCCTTTCCAGCAAGCCTTGCAACACGGCGTCGATCTCTGCTTTGGTCGCCACGCTTTCAGGTTCGATCTGCAGCAAGGCCGTGTAGCCTTGGCTATATCGAACGCCTTCGACGCTGCCGGGACCCACGAACGTACCGGCCTCGCTGGCTTGGGAAGGGAACTCATGGATTCGAACCCTCACTCCGTCCGTGGGTCGCGTATTGAGATAGTCTCCGTACCACGCGCTGTCACGCAGCCGCCACTGCCACGGCCCGGTCTCATTCCAGGCCGCCAGGATCGCTTCGATCGGCTTGTCACAAGTAAAAACGTATGCCCAATACGCCTTGAGTGACATGCTCCGGCTTCCACCGCGGGCTAGGGCTTGGGCGCCGGGTGAATATTGTCGACCCAGTGCACTTCTTCGGGTTTTTCGACGACAGGGATGTCGAGGTTTACGACGACCGGTTCCTGGCCGCTCCGGACGAGCACGCACGACAGCGGCTCGTCGTCGTTCGCGTTGATCTCCTGGTGGGGCACGTAGGGCGGCACGTAGATGAAGTCACCGGGCCCGGCCTCGGCGACGAATTCGAGCCGGTCGCCCCAGCGCATGCGAGGAAATTCTTCCGTCACGGCCTGTCCGCTCAGGAGCAGTGCGGTAACGCCAATCAATAAGCGGAACACCATCATCGGCTATTCATTCGCTGTTCAGCAGCCCAAACGGCCGCCCGGATCGCCCCTTCGCAGGATCTGCCCACCTGGAACAGCTTGTCAGGCCGGTCGGTCAACTTGAGCACCGCGGCGGACTAAATGGAAGTCGTACAACTTGCCTTTATCCATTTATCTATTTATTCCAGTTGACGCAACGAGGTGGCGCGTAGCAAGATTTCTCACGGTGTCAGATGTATCCGTGCTGTGGGTCACTAGCTCAACTGGTAGAGCAGCGGACTCTTAATCCGTAGGTTCGGGGTTCGAGTCCCCGGTGGCCTACCACTCTTGATCCGAACGCCATCCGCCGGATCAAATCCGCCGGTCCGAGACGGACAGCAGCTTTGCCATTCAAGCGGCGCCGCCTCCTTGGTGGGGCGCCCGTGGGGCCAGTGTCACTTTTTTAGTGACACGCTTGTCGCTATGGAATTCTTACCCTGTTTATCCTATCTATCGCACGATCCAAGAGCAACCATGAGCCATGCGTGTGTGACGCAATCCGCGTTGGGTAACGGGGATCTGCGATAAAGACAGCACACCAGCGTAGATTTCCGGACGGTTACTAGACGATTACGATTCCGTAAGGGAACAGCCGGCGGCGGGAAGAGTCCTTGTGAGGCGGGCGGGGCTGCGTTATCTTACAAACCGGTTGGATAGACGATGCGACACGGCGTCCCCCTCCGCAACAATGGACCAGCCGCAGCGACTGTCCTGTAATTTCCTGCGCGCCCTGGCGGTCCTTCCGCGGGCTCGCCACGATAAGCCTTCTGATGAAGATTCTGTTGATCGAAGACGATCCGCAAACGGCGGAATTCGTAGCCAACGGGTTGCGCGAGCACGGGCACGTTGTGGACCACTCGGCGAACGGCCGCGACGGGCTTCTTCTCGCCTCACAAGGCGCCTACGAGGTCATGGTCATTGACCGCATGCTGCCGGGTCTCGACGGTCTTGCCGTCGTGAAGACGATCCGAGCGGCAGGCGTCAAGGTGCCGGTGCTCCTGCTCACGACGCTTGGTGGGGTAAACGACCGCGTCGAAGGGCTGGAGGCCGGAGCAGACGATTACCTTACCAAGCCCTTTGCTTTCTCTGAACTGAATGCCCGCGTAAACGCGCTTGCGCGGCGTCCCCCCATTGCGCAGGAAGCGTCGGTGCTGCGCGTCGGCGATCTGGAGCTTAATCGCCTGAAGCGCACGGTGAGCCGAGGCGGCAAGCGAATCGAACTCCAGCCGCAGGAATTCAGGCTGCTCGAGTATCTCATGCGCAACGCGGGGGAAGTGGTGACGCGCACCATGCTGCTGGAAAATGTGTGGGAATTCCATTTCGACCCGCACACCAGCGTCGTCGAAACCCATATCAGCCGGCTCCGCGCCAAGGTGGACCGCGACTTCGGCGAGGAACTGATCCATACCGTGCGGGGCGCGGGATATTCCCTTAAGCAAGATAGGTCACTAGCTTAGAGTGCCTAACATAATGAACCACGTGTGCGTTGCAGCCAGAACGGATTGATCACGCGAAGGGTGGCGCAGCTCATATCGCGAATATGAGCAAGCC
>JACQOK010000453.1 GCA_016202565.1 Betaproteobacteria bacterium
ATGAAACACGCGCTGCGCTGTCACGATTTTTGCTCAGGACGCGAAGCCCGACGCAGCCAATATCGCGAATATTGGCAAGGAGGGCGACAAAGTCATGGGCAAAAACTCGTGCCAGCCCTTCGGGTTGCGGCCAAAACAGTCCTTTGCTTTGTCGGCGCTCTTGGCCGTATTCGCGATACGCCCTGCGAGCCCCGTCGCGCTCTGGCCAGTTTTGGCTCGCAACGCACGTGCGTTTCATCATGTTAGGGGCTCTTACATTCGGGGGAGCGAGTAGAGGGTGGGGCCCTTCAGCGCGCGGAGGTTCTGCTTGCCGCCGAGCTTCGGGACGAGTACGGCGAGTACCGGCACGCCGACGATTTCGACGATGTCCTGTTCCGACCGCACGTAGCGATTCACGTTCTCCGAGAACAACGCGAAACCGAGACCGAACGCGAGCCCCGCGAAGAGCGCGATCGCCATGTTGAGCGTCTTGCTGGGACTGGCGGGCTTGGTCGGCACCGTTGCCAGATCGATGATCGGTTCGCTTGCCTGATCGACCTGGCTGTCCATCCGGGTCTGCGTCATGCGTTCGACCCCGGTGTTGTAGGCGCGCTGCGCGTTTTCCACGTCGCGGACCAGCGCCGCCAGCTCGCTGCGCTCCTGCTTCAACATGAGCACGCGGTTGCGCTGCTGTTCGAGCGCGCCGCGGAGCGACCCTTCGCGCTGCCCCGCCACGCTGGTGCCGGCAATCGCGCTCTGCGCCGCCGAGCGCATCGCTTCCTTGAGCTGCTGCTTGATCTGCTGCAGCTCGTTGGTAGCGGCGAGGTACTGCGGGTGATTCGGGCCGACCCGCTTCGACAGGTCGCTCAGCTTGGCTTCCCGGTCAGCGACGCTGCCCCGCAGCTGCTGCACGAGCTGGCTCGTGACGACCTCGGGCGGCGGATCGTTGCTTCTGCCGGCCATGAACTCGCGGATCTGCCGCTCTTTCGCCTGGCTCTCGTAGGACTGCGACTGGGCGAGGCTCAGTTGCGCCGACAGCTCCGTCAGGCGTGAATTCTCCACGTCCATGCGCTCGTCCGTCGCGACGATGCCTTTCGCCTGCTGGAACTTCGCCAGCTTCGCCTCGGCGAGTTCCAGATTGCGCTTGAGGTCTCTCACCTGCTCGTCGAACCACTTCGTGGTCTGCTTCGCCGGCTGCACCCGGAGCTGCAGCATGGTGTCCTGGTATGCGCGCACGAAGGCATTTGCCGCGGCGGCGGAGAACTCGGGGTCGGATGCGGAATAGGTCACCCGGATCAGCCGGCTGTCGCGGTTCGCCTTCGCTTTCATGTTCTTCAGCAGCCGGTCGGCCATCCAGTCCTTCGCCGACATTTCCCCCGCCTCGTCTTCCGCGCCCGGCAGCAGGCTCGCCAGCCAGTCCAGTACCGCCGACTTCCATTCGAGCAGCGCGACCAGCGCCCCCGATCCCGTCAGCAGCTCCACCGCCCGCGGATTGGTCCCGAGCTTGAGCGACTCGACCACTTTCAGCGCGACGCTCGGACTGCCAAGAATGTCGAGGTGGGTCGAGACCAGGATGTCGACCTTGTCGCTGAACCCGCTGCCGGTATTCTTTGCCGCCCACACCGACTCCGCTCCCTTGGGATCGACCATCACGCTGGCGATGGCTTCGTAGCGCTTGGGCATCGCCAGCGTGATCAGCGCGCCGGCAACGAGCGCACAGAACGTGACCGTGAAGATCATCCCGCCCCGCGCGCGCAGAATGGTCAGGAATTGACTGAAATGCATGAACTGCCTCCGTTGATTTCCCCCGCGTGCGATCTGTACATCAGCTCAGAACCACCCTTCCGGCACCTGCACCACGTCGTCCGGACGCAGCCGGTCCGTAAGCCGCGCGCGCCGCGTCGTCACCTGCCCGTTGGGCCCCTTGCGGTCGATCTGTATGCCGCGCTCGCTGCCGCGCGGCGTGAGCCCCCCGCCCAGCGAGAGCGCCTGTCGCACCGTCAGGTCGGTGGAGAGCGGATAGGCGCCGGGCTGCCGCACTTCACCGTAGATGTAGAACATCGGCGCCGGCGCCACGTAGATGATGTCATCGCTGTCGATGCGCACGTTCTTCGCCGGATTGCCGCCGGCGAGCACGTTCTTGAAATCGACCTCGTACTGCACCGTCTTACCGTTCCCGTCCTTCCTGATGATCGAGACCCTGTCCCCCCCCTTGGGGGAGATGCCGCCCGCCATCGCGATGAGGTCGGTCAGGGTCAACTGCTGGTTGATCGGATATTTCCCCGGCTTGTTCACTTCACCGATGACCGAGACTTGCTGGCTGCGGTACTGCAGCACCAGCATGTTGACGTGGGCGTTGGGCACGAAGCCGCCGTTGCCGAGGCTCGCCGAGATCGCCTTTTCGGCCTCGGCCCGCGACAATCCGCCGACCCTCACCTCGCCGACCAGCGGAAAGCTGATGCTGCCGTTTTGCGAGATCTCGGCTTCGGTCGTGAGATCCGGGTTGTTGTAGACCGTGATCTTCACGATGTCGCCGGGTCCCAGCGGGTATTCCGGCACCGCCTGCGCCTCGGCGGGCTTCGCTTCCGCCGGCGGCGGCGCTGCGCTGCGCGCGGCCGCCTTGCGCGCGGGCAATTGCATGCATGCGGAAAGCGCCGTCACGCACGCGAGCAGCACGATAACGATCGAGATACGGCTTTTCATTTTGCCCACCTCCAGTTGCTTCAGTATGCTTTGTTGTCTTTCAGCACTACCAGCACGGTCTTGAAGATGATCCACAGATCGAGCGACAGCGACCAATGTTTCAGATAGTCGAGGTCGTACTCGATCCGCTGCTTCATCTTTTCCACGGTTTGCGTTTCGCCGCGGAAGCCGTTGATCTGCGCCCAGCCGGTGATGCCGGGCCGCACCTTGTGACGAACCATGTAGCCGCTGATGAGGCGCCGGTACTGCTCGTTGTGCGCCACCGCGTGGGGACGCGGCCCGACGATGCTCATGCCGCCCTCCAGCACGTTGATGAACTGCGGCAGTTCGTCGAGCGAGGTGCGCCGCAGGAACGCACCGAAGGGCGTGACGCGCGAATCGTCCCGCTTCGCCTGCTCGACATGAGCGCCGTCTTCGCAGACGGTCATGGTACGGAACTTGTAGACGACGATCTGTTTGCCATCCACGCCGTAGCGGCGCTGCCTGAACAGCACGGGACCGGGCGAGGAGAATTTCACGCCGATCGCGATCGCCAGCATGAGCGGCCATATCGCGAGCACGATCAGGCCGGTAATCAGGAGGTCGGCGGTCCGCTTGAGGACGCCGTTGATGCCGTAGAACGGCGTCTCGCACACTGCGATCACCGGGACGGCTCCGATGCGGTCGACGCGCGCCTGGATCATCTCGAAGGGCAGCGTGCTCGGCACGAAGTAGACCGAGGCGGTGGTATCGCGCAGCTCATCCAGCATGCGCACGATCCTGGGGTCTCGCGTCATCGGCAAAGTGATGTAGACGACGTGGATCGAATTTTGTTTCACGTAGCGCGCAACGTCTTCCACGCCGCCCAGAATTTCGTGCGACTTCACGAGCGCCAGACGCCCGTTGCCGCGGTCGTCGAAAAAACCTTTCATCACGCCGCGGCACGGGTCTTCGGCGATTTCGCGCGCCAGCTCGCAGCCCAGTTCGTTCAGGCCGACGATCACCTTGCTGCGCGCCATCACCCCCGAGGAAACGAACCGGTGCAGAACCTGGCGTGCGAGCTCCTGGGCGCCGTGCAGGACAAACGGCGTCACGACAAACCACGTCAGCAGGAGCTTGCGCGAGTACAGATCCGAAGTCTTGGTGATGAACGCGATGAACAGCAGCACGCCCGCGACGGTGATCCAGTCCGTGAGGATCGCGCCCCCCGGCACGAGGATCGAGCGCCCGTTGGTGAGCGGCAGTTCGCCAAACACGCGCAGTGCGACGAGGAAGGCCACGGCGGCGAGAATCGCGTAAAGCGGCGAGAACGCTTCCTGGTAGATGACCATGCACAGCGCCAGGGAAATCACGCACACGACGGGCGCGAGCGCGACCCTGACGAACGCCGCCATCGGCAGTTCCGTCCCGACCGCATTGAATTCAGTGGCCAGAATGCTCATGACTCGATCCGGTAACCGAAATCACTGTTCTTGCTCTTCCTTTCTCGGAAGTCCGCACCGAGCGCGGCAGGGTGGCAGCCGCCAAGCTCGTCCGGAGCACATCCGGGGAAACCGATGCTGCCCCCAGGGACCGCTTCCAACGACCCAGCGCCTGCTGATCCGCTTGCGCCCGGTTGCAACCGATCGACGCGCTTCGGGTGATGACGGGTTGAAACGTCCCGGTGGCGGGACCCAGCCATAGCGCGCGGCACTCCGGGCGGTTCCAGCTGCCCTCGGTTCTTGAACGTCCTGACTTCAGCAACACCTGTGCCAGACTGTATGTGAATCCTTTTGAATCAAATGCTTCCGGCATGAAGCCGCAACTTTTCTCCAACTTCGAGAGCACCAGGACGGGATTCTGTCGGGGGCCAACGACACGCCGGCCCGGGCAATTTTCAGGCCGTGCGGCACACGCCGTTTGGGGTGTAATGCAGTCGCGAAGGCCTTCGAACCCGGTTCGAGCGGCGCCGGTCGGAGAAGGCCGAAATTCGTGGAATGCGGCGCTTAGGCACACGAAAAATCACCGGCCCGTGTTCACCGGCGGTGCGTTCGCGCCTGCTCGGTGCGTACGAAAATTGCTGACTCGTACCACGCCGTTACGTCGTCATGAAGCGACGCTGCCCTCCCGCTCTATTAAAGATTTTTGATTTTTATACGAATCTTATGTCGCGAATAAGCAACACAAAACCGTCTTGGCACCCGTTCATGCTCGACATCGCGCTGGATTTATGGCATCTAACAGTCATAATGCTCTCGCAGCAGATTCGCGCTGTTTGAAATGGGTGTCCATGCCGGCAGTGCGAAGGTCATCCTTGTCGGAGTTTGTCTTACAGGAAAAAAAGGGATGCCGAGCGAATTTATGATGTTGTGTTTGCAGACGAGGTCGATCGTTCATTGTGTTGTGTAAGGAGCAGTGATGCGCCCCCTAAGAAGAATCGGAACTGCGGTACTCCTGTGTTTGCCCGCCGTTGCGTCAGGGCAGGGCTTCGACACCACCGAAGACATCCTGTGGCCGGACCAGGGCAGGTATTCCGGATATCCAGCGGAACCCGACCCGCGGCGCGTGCAGTTCTCGGTGTCTGGCGGCATCTATCACGACGACAACATATTCCGGCTTTCGGACAGCGTGGCGGTGCCGGCCGGTTTCAGCAAATCCGACACCGTTTACCGCTTGGGCGTGGGGTTCAGGGCCGATCTTCCGGTGAGCCAGCAGCGGTTTCTGTTCGACGCCAAGGTCGACAATTTCACCTTCGACCGCAACAGCGAGCTCGATCATCTCGCTTACCGCGCAGGCGCCGCATGGCGATGGCAGGTGACCAGGCAGTTCACCGGCGATATCGGCTACGCCCGGCGACGTTTCCTTAGCGACCTCGGCGAAATCCAGGCGCCGCTCAAAGACCTCATCACCGAGGATCGCCTCTACGCCAGCGCGGGGTTCGCTTTCACGCCGCGCTGGCGGGTGCGCGGCGCCGCCGATTGGTTCAAATGGGATCACAGCGAACCGACCCGCAATGTGCTGGATCTTCGCGTTTCTTCCACGACCGTGGGGCTCGATTATGTCACGCCCGCCAACAATTCCATCGGCGGACAATTCAAGTACAGTCACGGCGATTATTCGAACCGGCAGGTCTTCGCCGCTGGCACCGTCGCCAACAGCTACGACGAATATGAGACGAGCGCGGTATTGCACTGGGTGCTGACCGGCAAAACGGTGTTGAACGCGCGGCTCGGCTACACCAAGCGCGAGCACGACGAAGTGCCGGCGCGGGATTTCGACGGCGGAACCGGACGGCTGAGCCTCGACTGGGCAGCGGGGGGCAAGACGCTGATCAACGTCAGCGCGTGGCGCGAAATCCGTTCGGTCGAGGAGGCCGGCACGCTCGAGCAGGCCGCGGCCAGCTACATCCTCAGCACCGGCGCCAGCATCGGCCCGGCGTGGGCGCCCACCGTCAAGCTGGTGTTCCAGTTGAAAGCGGTGCACGAGAAGCGCGAATATCAGGGCGACCCGGATCCCGCATTCGTGGTTCTGGGCCTGCCGCATCGCGAGGATACCTTCAACGGCGTGCGGCTTTCGGCCGGCTATACCCCGCGGCGCAACCTGCAATTCTCGCTGTCCGCGGAGCGCGGCGACCGCAGTTCCACCACCGTCGGCAGGGATTACGAATACAACCGCGTGTCCGGGAACGCGAGATTCCAGTTCTGAGAGGGTTTCGGCATCAGAGCGCGGCGGCGCGAGCGAATCGCGTCGCCGTTTTTATTTCCCACGCCCACGCGTGCCGGATGATCGTTTCAAGCTCCGCATGGCGGGGACGCCAGCCGAGTTCCTTGCGCGCCCGCGTGCTGTCCGCCACCAGCCGTGCCGGATCGCCGGCGCGCCGCGGCGCCTTCACCACGGCAACCCTGCTGCCGGTGACCTCGCCGGCGGCATCGATCACCTGTTTGACTGAAAAGCCGCTGCCGTTGCCGAGATTGTAGGCTCGGCTCTCCGCCCCGCGCGCGAGACGCTCCAGCGCGAGCAGGTGCGCCTGGCAGAGGTCGGTTACATGAACGTAATCGCGCACGCAGGTGCCATCGGGCGTATCGTAGTCGGTCCCGAACACCGTGATTGCGGGCCGCCGGCCGGAAGCTGCCTGGAGCACGAGGGGAATGAGATGGGTCTCGGGCTCGTGCCGCTCGCCGAGCGCGGCGTCCGGGTCCGCCCCGGCAGCATTGAAATATCTCAGGCAGGAATGCCGCAGGCCGTACGCGCGCTCGTAATCGGCGAGAACCTGCTCCACCATCCATTTTGAACGCCCGTACGGATTGGTCGGCAGCTTCGGATGCTCTTCGTCGACCGGCACGTATTGCGGCTCGCCGAAGATTGCCGCGCTCGAGGAAAAGATGAAACGCGTGACGCCGTGCTGCACCATCGCATCGAGCAGGTTCACGGTATGGACGACGTTGTTTCGATAATACTTGGCCGGCTGCGTCATCGATTCCCCCACCTGGATGAAGGAAGCGAAATGCAGCACGCCGTCGAAACGCTGGGCGCGGAACAGCGCCTCGAGCCGCGCGCGGTCGGCGAGATCGGTCTCGACGAACTCTCCCCCCGGAACAACGGCCTCGCGGAAGCCGGTGGAGAGATTGTCCATGACCACCACCCTGTGGCCGGCCTCGAGCAGCATCTTCGTCATGTGGGAGCCGATGTACCCGGCGCCCCCCACCACGAGGATTCTCACGCCCGCCCTTCCGTGGCCATGCCGTGTTCGGCCGCGCCGCCGGGCTCCACCGCGCTGCGCGCCGGGCGCAGCGTCGCGTCGGCCGGCGGCGCCCAGCCGATGGGCCGGCTCTTTTCGGTGCGCCCGTAGGAATCCTCGAAACGGACGATGTCGTCCTCGCCGAGATACGCTCCCGATTGCACTTCGATGATCTCGAGCGGCAGCCGGCCCGGATTTTCCAGGCGGTGCTTCACGCCGAGCGGGATGTAGGTCGACTGGTTTTCACTCAGCAGAAAGACTTCGTCGCCGCGCGTGACCTTCGCCGTGCCGCGCACCACGACCCAGTGTTCGGCGCGGTGGTGATGCATCTGCAGCGACAGCGAAGCCCCGGGATTGACGATGATGCGCTTCACCTGAAAGCGGGGTCCGGAATCGACGCCGTCGTAGCTTCCCCACGGGCGGTACACCTTGCGGTGATTCAGGCACTCCTGCCGGCCCGCGCTCTTCAGCCGCGCGACCACTTGCTTCACTTCCTGCGCCTTGTCCTTGCGCGCCACCATGACCGCATCCGGCGTCTCGATCACCACCACGTCTTCGAGCCCGACGCAGGCGAGCAGGCGATGCCGGGCGATCAGCAGTGCATCGCGGGTGTCCACCGCGCAGACGTCGCCGTGGATCACGTTGCCGCTGTCGTCCTTCGCGCCGATCTCCCACAAGGCGTTCCAGGCGCCGACGTCCGACCAGCCCGCCTCGAGCCGGACCACCACGGCGCGCGGGGCCGAGGCCGTCGCCGGTTCCGCTTCGAGCCGCTCCATCACCGCGTAGTCGATGGAATCCTGCGGACAATCGGCGAACACCTTCTTGTCGACGCGGTAGAAGTCGGCGTCCCACGTGCCCTGCAGCTGCGCGCGTTCGCACGCGGCCAGGATTTCGGGGCGGAAGCGGCCGATGCTGTCGAGCCAGACCGAGGCCCGCATCGCGAAGATGCCGCTGTTCCACAGGTAGCGGCCCGAGGCGCAGTGGCGGCGGGCCGTCGCGGCGTCCGGCTTCTCCACGAACGAATGGATGAGGTGCGCAACCGGACTGCCGCCCGAATTCACTTTGGCGCCCGAGCGGATATAGCCGTAGCCGGTCTCGGGCGCGGTCGGCGGCACGCCGAACGTCACCACATACCCCTCGGCAGCGAGCGCGACGCCACGCTCGATTGCGGCCTGAAACGCCGGCTGCGCCAGGATCACGTGATCGGAGGGCATCACCAGCAACACCGGGTCGTCGTCCGCGACCGGGCTCAGTGCCGCCAGCGTCAGCGCCGGCGCCGTCCCCCGTCCCACCGGTTCGAGGATGATGGAGCGCGCGGTGACGCCGATTTCACGCAACTGCTCGGCCACCAGGAAGCGATGTTCCTCGTTGCACACGACGAGCGGCGCCGCGGGCGCGGCAGCAAAGCCGTCCATCCGCCGCGCGGTCGCCTGGAGCAATGTCAGTTCGCCGTTCAACGCCAGCAGCTGTTTCGGATACTGCTCGCGCGACAATGGCCAAAGCCGTGTACCGGATCCGCCGCACAGGATGACGGGCTGGATGTTCATGGATACCCCCTTGCAAAAATTGAGTGTTCTGAGCCAGTGAAGCTCATCGTTCGCTCCGCGCGCGGCCGCCGCCGCCGCGCAGTATGTCGCCCAGCAGGTAGGCGCAAAACAGCGTGTTGGTCACCAGATAGCGGCGCCACAGCCGGCGGGGTTCGGACAGCAGCCGGTGAAGCCACTCCAGGCCGGCGCTTCGCATCCAGTCCGGCGCGCGCGCGACCACCCCGGCGTGATAATTGAACGCCGCACCGACGCCGATCATCACCGCGCGGATCCGGCAGCGATGCGCGGCCATCCACGCCTCCTGCTTCGGGCAGCCGAGCGCGACGAACACGATGCGCGCGCCTGACCGGTCGATCATGCGCACAATCTCCTCGTCCTCCTCCGCCGTGAGGGGACGAAACGGCGGCGCATGACAGCCGGCCACCGTGAGCTCCGGCAGCTCGCGGGCGAGACGCGCGCGCAGCCGCGCCAGCGTGTGGGCATTGCCGCCGTACAGGAAAACCGACAGCCCCGCCCCCGCCGCCCGCACGCAGCACCGCCACATCAGGTCGGGACCGTTTATCCGCTGCTGACCGCGAAACCCCATCCGCCGCAGTCGCCACGCCACGGGCGCCCCGTCCGGCGCGGCAAGATCCGCCCGGCTCACGACCCATCGAAACTTCGGATCCTGCCGCGCCGTCACCACCGAATGCACGTTGCACATGCACACGTAGCGCGACTCGCGCCGGGACGCCCACGCGACAATGCGGTCGAGGCAGCGCAGCCAGTCGATCGCGTCGATCGGCGCCCCCAGAACCGTGGTACGGACCTTACTGCGGCTGGATGACATGTGTTACACCGCGACCTTGAGCCGGACGGCGGCGAGTGCCTCCTCGTAAATTGCCATCAGCTGCCCATGGTTTTCCTGCGAGGTGAACCGCGCCTCGTATGCCGCGCGCGCGTTTTCGCCCATCGCCCGCATCTTTCCCGGGAAGGCTTCGGCCCAGGCGAGGTGGCGCGCCAGGTCATCCGGCGATCCGGGTTCGAACAGCAGCCCCGTGCGCCCGTGCTCGATGAGTTCCGGCAGGGCGCCCAGCCGGCTCGCGATGACCGGGAGCCCATTGGCAAACGCTTCCAGCAGCGTGCGCGGAAAATTTTCGAACCAGATGCTCGGCATGACGAGCCAGGCCGCCCGGCGCATCCGCTCGTAGATTTCGGCGGGATCGAGCCAGCCCAGCAGGTTGAGCTGCGGATTCGACTCGAGCTTGGGGCCCTCCGGGCCCGCGCCGATGACATCGATCGTGACGCTCGGCAGCTCGGTGAGCGACCGGACCAGGACGTCGATGCCCTTCTCCGGCGCGAGCCGGCCGACGAAGAGGCCGCCGCGGCGCGCGCCCGCGGGTGGGCGTTCGATATCCACGAAATTGGGCTTGACCGCGATGCGCGATGCGGGGAGCCCGCCCTCGATGAATTTCCGGCGGCAGAATTCATTGAGCGCGATGTAGCGGGTCACCTTGTGGCGATAGGTGCCCAGCGCCCGGTGCATGCCGAGCATGGTCGCGACCGCCGCCGACTGCAGCCCGGAGTCCCGGTAGCACTTGCGCGTGACACCGCGCCAGGGCACGCGCCCGAGGCAGTCTTCGCACACGTGGTTCTCGTGCAGGAACATCGCCTGCACGCACAGGAGGCGAAAGTTGTGCAGGGTCTGCACCACGGGAACGCCCATGCGGGCGGCCTGCCAGTAGACCGACGGGGAGACGAGCGCGAAGGTGTTGTGCGCGTGGATCACGTCCGGAGCGAACTTGCGCACGATTTCCGCCAGGTCGTTTCCGGTGCGACGCGACCACAGGGTTTGCGCGAAGGCGTTGAGCGCGTTCATCCCGCCCAATTCGCGGTTGTCGCGCACATACGCTTCCACCGGATGGCCGTAGCGGCGCAACAGTTCGATCTCGGCATCGACGACGGCGTCTTCGCCGCCCGGAAGCTGGTAGCGGTTGTGCACGACCAGGATGCGCAGCGTGCTCATTGTTTCGGTCCCGGTGACGACTGATCGGCAAGGCTCGCCAGCGGCGTTC
>JACQOK010000483.1 GCA_016202565.1 Betaproteobacteria bacterium
CTCCAGGACCCGCGCGACATGCCGCCGCCGGCATCGAGGATGACGCCGATCATCAGCGGCCCGACGAAACCGCCCGAGTAGCCCAGCATCGAGTGGACCGCCAGCGTCGCGCCGCGGCGCGCAGGCTCGGCGGTTCCCGCCGATCCCGCCGTGAGCGACGAGGAGTCCAGCCACACGACGAACCCGTAGATAAGCAGCAGCGCGACGGCGATCGGGTACGAGAGCGTGCCGACGAACCCGATGCTGCCAGCGACCGCCACTGACGCCAACATGGCAAATACGATCAGCCGGCGCCGGCCGAAGCGGATCGCGGCCTCGTTGCCCAGAACGCTCGCGGCCGTGCCGATGAGACCGAGCGCGGTCAGGACGAAGGTCGGGGAAAGGCGTGTTTCGGCGGCACCGGTGCCGATCGCAACGAAGCCGAGAAAGGCCACGCCCCAGCCGCGCAGCGCGTTCATCTCGAGCGTATGGATGCAGTAGCCGATCGAGTAAGCCATGGCGGAACGATTGCGGAAGACCGGGCGGAAATCGAAAAGCTTGAGCCCGTCGCCGGGTGAAGACACCGGCTGCGCGCGCCGCGGCGCCGAGAGCGCGACGAGCAGCCACGCAATGGCCGCGCTCAGTCCCGCAACAACGAATGCAGCGCGCCAGCCGTAAAATCCGGCAAGGAGCCCCGCACACGAGAACGACAGCGCGCCGGAGACACCGATGCTCGCGGCGTGTCCCGACACCGCGCGCGACATGAGTTTCGCATCGACTTGATCGGCGAGGAGCTTCAAGCCCGTCATGTAGGTGCCGGCCCAGCCGATGCCGGCGAGCGCGCGCGTTGCGAGCGCCGACCAGAATCCGTCCGCGTAAATTCCGAACAGCAGATGGCCCGCAACCGTGCAGCCGACTCCGAAGAGATATACGAGCTTGGCGTCGATCCGATCGGTCAGCGTCACGAGAACGGGCACTGCGATGAGATAGGCCGCGTAGAAGATCGCCGTGATCCACCCGGCTTCGCTGTTCGTGAGGCCCCACAGCGGGATCATCGAGGGCAGCAGCGCCGGCCAGAAGTACGCTCCGATCTGCACCAGCACCTGCGCCGCGCACACGACCGCGACGAGTCGCCCTCCCGACAACCCTCCTTCCGGCCTGTGCTGCATCAATTCATTGTACCAAGACCTTCGTCAGGAGACGCGCGAGGTTTCTTCGTTCAGCCGCGCAGGCGCTTGTTGAAGAAGTCGACGGTCCGCGGCTCACCGTGCCGTGAACGTAGCCGTCGAACAGCTTGAGCACCTCGGGCGGGAAATCACTTGCTTTCTTTCTTTCCACGAGAGTTGCTGTCCTTCGGTCACCACTTCCCGCTGTCGTCAGTCGACCCTGAGGCTGGCGGCTTTCACCAGCTTCCCCCACTTCTGGATCTCGTTGCGGGTGAACGCCGCAAATTGTTCGGGAGTCGAGGTGACGATCTCGAACCCGGCGGCAAAGAGGCGCTCCTTCACATCCGGCAGCCCCAGCACCTTGATCGTCTCGCCGTGCAGCCGGCCGACGATGTCCTTCGATGTGCCGGCCGGCACCGACAGCCCATACCACGATCCCGCCTCGTAGCCCGCTACGCCGGTTTCGGCGATGGTAGGCAATTGGGGCGCCGACGGCGAGCGCTTCGCGGTGGTGACCGCGATGCCACGCAGCTTGCCCGACCGCACGAAACCGATGGCCGAGGGCATGGTCGCGAAGCACAACGACACCTCGCCGCCGACAAGGGCGATCATCGACGGCCCGCCGCCCCTGTACGGGACATGCGTCGTCCGGGTGCCCGTCAGGCTGTTGAAGAGCTCGCCCGCGAGGTGCGCCGCCGAACCGGCCCCCGACGAGGAATAGGCCAGATCACCCGGCCGCGCCTTCGCCAGCGCGATGAATTCCTTGACCGACTTCACCGGCACCGAGGGATGTACCACCAGGATGTGCGGCGTAGTCGCGAGTTGCGTGACCGTGGCGAAATCGCGCACCAGGTCGTAGTTCAACTTGGTGTAGAGGCTGGCGCCGATCGCGTTCGTGATCGTGGCAACCATCAGGGTGTACCCGTCAGGAGGCGACTTCGCCGCCAACTCCGCCCCGATGTTCGCCCCCGCGCCCCCGCGATTCTCGGGCACGACCTGCTGGCCGAGAGATTCCGAAAGCTTCGGCGCGATGATGCGCGCCATGGTATCGGTGCCGCCGCCGGGGGGAAACGGCACGATGAGACGCACCGGCCGCACGGGATACCCCTGCCCCGCGGCCGGGGCCGCGCACAGGAACACCATCACTGGCAGCCAGGCTGCCGCCAATCGCCGTATCGTTGCATTGACCATAACTCCTCCTTTGGAAGGCCGACGTTGTCAGAAGTTCTACAGAGGTAGTTTATCGCCGTCCGCCGGCGGTGAGACCTCGAACGCGTTGGCGATTCCCGAGACGAACCCGATGTAGTTTATGGCTGCGGTGAGCTCGACGAGCCACTGCGCGCCGTGGCGGTTCTTGAGCGCATCGAAGGTCGCCTGGTCCACTCGATTCGTGCGCATCAACTGCCGGGTGTAGTTCACGACCTCCCGTTCTTCAACGGACAGCCTGTTCGGATCGCTCTTCGCCCGCAGCAGATCGATCGCCTCCTCGCGCAGCCCATTGCGGCGGGCCTGGGCGACCTGCGCCGCCCACACGTACGCCGACTCGCGCTCGCGCGCGGCAGCGAGGATCGCAACGGAACGGAGCTTCGACTCGACGATGCACTCGTCGCGAATGAAGGGAACGATCGGCAGCACCCGTTCCGCAAGCTTCGGGCTGTGCAGCAGCATGCTGAACGGCCCGCGAATGTGACCGAATACTTTCACGATCGCGTCGGCGACGCCGTGGTGTTCCGGCGCGAGGTCGGCCTTGGCGGTGATCGGGGTGATGCGCGGCATGATGAGACTCCTTTTTTGGAAGCGTCGGCGGCCAGAAATACCGGTAAGTTTGGATTTTGCCCCACGGACGCACCGAAAATGTAGCACAGACGCCGGCGTGCCGCCGCCGCTGCTGGCACGATGACCTGCGGTTATGGAACGATAACCAGGAATTCGTTTTGGGCATGTTCTGCCAGTGGTAGCATGATGCGTCAGCTCGGATAATCATCCAGCGTCGAACTTCGGCCACGGTTCCAATTAACCACTGAGAAAGGGACTGCCATGCCAAAAATGACAGGCGCCCGCGCCTTCGCGGAAATGATGAAAGGCTACGGCATCGACCATATTTTCTTCGTGCCGGCGATCATGGCAAAAGCGCTGGCCGAAATGGAGGACATGTCGATCCGCAGGGTGATGGTGCACGGCGAGAAGTCGGCCGCGTACATGGCGGACGGGTATGCGCGGGCGAGCGGCAGGCCGAGCGTGTGCATGGCGCAGTGCATCGGGGCCTCCAACCTCGCCGCCGGGCTGCGCGATGCGTATATGGCCGGCTCGCCGGTGATCGCGATTACCGGCGGTCCGACGACGCAAACGCGCTACCGCTACACCTACCAGGAGGTCGAGGATTTTCCCCAGTTCACGCCGGTGACCAAGTTCAGCGCCAACGTGGGAGCCGTCAACCGCATTCCCGACATGGTGCGTCAGGCGTTTCGCGAGGCGACCACCGGCGCGCCGGGCCCGGTGCACCTGCAGATCGCGGCGCGCGGCGGTCACATCGCGGAAGAGGAGGCCGATCTCGATCCTTTCGTGGAAACGCAGTTCACTCGGGTGCCCGCATTCCGCCCGGAACCGGAGATGCAGCGCCTCCGCGATGCAGCGGCCGCGCTTGCGAACGCGAGGAAACCGGTGATCGTGGCCGGTGGCGGCGTCATCCGCTCCGGCGCCGAGCGTGAAGTCGTGGCGCTGGCGGAGAAACTGCAGATCCCGGTCGCCACCTCGCTCAACGCCAAGGCGACGATCGTCGACCGGCACCCCCTCGCCATCGGCGTGCCGGGCAGCTACTCGCGTTCGTGCGCGAACAACGTCCTGCGCGAGGCCGATTTCGTGTTCTTCATCGGCAGCCACACCGGCGGGCAGGTGACGAACAACTGGCATTTTCCGCCGCCCGGCACGCCCGTCATGCAGCTCGACATCAGCCCCTCGGAGCTGGGACGCAATTACACGAATACGGTCTCGATCCTCGGTGATGCGAAAACCGCGTTGCAACGGCTGCTCGATATCGTCGCGGCGAAGCCGCCGGAAGCGGCGAAGGCCTGGACGAGCCGCGTTCAGCAACTGGTCAACCAGTGGCGCGAGGAAGAGGAACCCAACCGCAATTCCGATGCGGTCCCGCTGCGGCCGGAGCGAATCTGCAGGGAAATCTCCGAAGCCCTGCCCGCCGACGGGGTGCTGGTATCCGACACGGGGCACGCGGGCATCTGGACCGGCACGATGGTGGAACTCAAGCATCCCACGCAGCGTTATTTCCGCTGCGCCGGCTCGCTCGGCTGGGGCTTCCCCGGCGCGCTGGGCGTGAAATGCGCGCTGCCCGACAAACCGGTGCTGTGTTTCACCGGCGACGGCGGCTTCTACTATCACCTGCCGGAACTCGAGACCGCGCGCCGCCACAACATCAACCTCGTCGTTCTCGTCAACAACAACGGCTCGCTCAACCAGGAAATCACGCTCAACCAAGTCGCCTACAACAATCAGCCGCGGGGCGGGTGGACGGATATGTGGACTTTCACCGACATGAATTTCGCGAAGATCGCCGAAGCCTTCGGCTGTGTCGGCATGCGCGTCGAGCAGCCGGGCGAGGTGAAGGACGCGCTGAAGCGCGCGTTCGCGATGGACAGGCCGGTCGTGCTCGACGTGGTGAGCGATCGCAACGTGCTCGCGAAGCGCGTGCCGCACTGATCGGTGACGAGTGATGAGTGACGGGTGACGGGGACGAGCGCGCCGCGCAGCGCTGACGAAAACCTCATTTGCGCTGGCGTTTGCGCTCGAGAATCAGAGTCGCCTCGCGCAGCGATTTCACATAGAGGTCCGGGTAGCTCGCCCGCAAAATGTACCAGTCTCCGGCCTTGATGCGATCGAACTCGCGGCTCGCCACCAATTCGTTGCGCTCGAGCTGAATCGCGCTGAGCTGGTTCTTGACGATTTCCTCGATCCGCATGTCCTTCATGCGCCTCAAGCGTCCAAGGGTTGGCACCTTGGAATGCGCGATAGTACGCAGGTGATGCGGCACGTCCACATCATCAAGCGCTGTCACCTCGCGCACGCTGCGGGCGTCCCCGATGGCTTTCGCAGTCTTCTGGCACTCGGCCTCGAGCTTGGCAAGTTCCTCGTCAACGGAAGAATTTTCGTCATGAGCCATGGTATACCCCAGGAAGTTTGAAAGCTTGCCCCGTATCCCGATACGGGTCGGGATCCAGGAAAGGACTGGCTTCCGGATCACGCCCGGAATGACGACTACCCTGTCGTCCTTCAAATAGTGTAACTGCAGATGGCCGCAAAGGGCGGATTGCATGTTAAATTGGTCAAAACAAATCTGTTTCAGTTCAAGCGTTCAACAAATAATGGTCCGGTCTGCCCGTCCCCCCATTTTGAGCCACGGTACGGCGTCTTGAGCGCGACCGCACCCGTCGCCGCGCTCGCGCCCTTCCGCGTCCGCAGTTTCCGCTTCCAGTGGCCTGCCGATCTCGCGACCTCCTGGGCCTTCGAGATGGAAACGCTGATCCTCGGCTGGTACGTGCTGGTCGAGACGCAGTCGGTGTTCATGCTCACGGTGTTCGCATCGCTGCTCTACATCGGCACCCTGCTCGCGCCGATGTTCGGCGTGATGGGCGATCGGATCGGCCACCGCAATGTGCTCTGCGCCATGCGGACGGTCTACGCGACGCTGGCAACGATTCTGATGGTTCTCGCTTTCACGGGCCTCGTCACTCCGGGGTACGTGCTCATCAGCGCCACGGTGTTCGGTCTGGTGCGCCCGTCGGATATCGGAATGCGCACCGCAGTGGTCGGCGATATCGTGCCCGCCACCCAATTGATGGGCGCGATGAGCATCCAGCGCACCACCCAGGATTCCGCCCGCATCGCGGGCGCGCTCACGGGCGCAGGCGTGGTCGCAACGCTCGGCATGGGACCGGCGTATTTCGTGGTCGCGAGCCTCTACGTGGCGAGCGTCCTGCTCACGCTGAAAGCCGGTGGCGCGCGCACCATGCCCCACCCGGCCCCTGATGCCGCACCTGTCCCCGCGCGCGCTTCGCCGTGGCACGAACTGAGAGCGGGGCTCGCCTATGTCTGGACGACGCCGCACCTGCTCGCGATGATGTGTCTCGCCTTCCTCCTCAACCTGACGGCGTTTCCGCTCTTCAACAGCTTGCTGCCGTACGTCGCGAAGGAGATCTATCACGCCGATCAGACCGTGCTCGGCTACATGGTCGCGGGCGCGGCCTCCGGCGCCGTGGCGACCTCGCTGGCGCTCTCCAGATATGGCAGCGTCGTCCACCCGGCGCGCATGATGATCATCGCCTGCCTGGTGTGGTACTCGCTGCTCTTCGTATTCGGGCACACGCCCCATCCGGCCGGCGGCATTACGGTCCTCATACTCGCCGGATGCATGCAAAGCCTGAGCCAGGTACCGATGGCGACGATGCTGCTCCGCAACTCGGACGTTCGGTTTCGCGGTCGCATCATGGGCATACGCATGCTCGCGATCTACGGTAATCTGCCCGGCCTGCTGATTTCCGGCCCGCTGATCGCTCACTTCGGTTTTCCGGTCACGGCGACGCTTTACTGCGCGATCGGTCTTGGTTTCACCCTGCTGATCGCGGTGCGCTGGCGCGCGCATCTGTGGCGGCTCGACGCGCCGGTGAATGTGCGCTGAGGCATGCTGTCATGCCCACGGGGGTGGACATCCAATGTGCCAACGCAATTAGATTCCCGACTACTCGGGAATGACACAGTAGATTTATCGAAAGGAGTAACGAATGGATACCGCCGCCGCACCCACGCCCCTCGCCCATCGCGTAAGACGGCTCGGGCATCTCGACCTGCCGGGCGGCGGCCAGGTGATCGTTCAGGGCGACCACGCGTTCGTCGGCCACATGGAGCCGCCGCACGGCACCACGATTCTCGACGTGTCGGACCCGGCGCGGCCGCGCATCGCTGCGCAGATCGCGCTCGAGGATAACAACGAGCACAGCCACAAGGTGCGCGTGATCGGCAACATCATGTATACCAACCTGGAGCGGACGAGCCGGCGGTTTGCGGCGAAGGCGGCGCGGTTCAACCCGGTGCGCGCCGAGCTGGAGAAGTCGCTCAAGCGCGCGCCGACCCGCGCCGAAATCGCGGGAGCGCTCAAGGTCGAGGAATCGGAGCTGCCCCAACTCGAAGAGTGGAGCCGCACCGGATTTCCCCGCGCCGGATTCCGCGTCTGGGACATATCCGACATCGCGAACCCGAAGCTCATCGCGCACGTGAAGACCGGCGGAGTCGGCGTGCACCGCTTCGACGTCGACGAGCACTACGTCTACATCTCCACCGGGATGGAAGGTTACGGCGGCAACATCCTGGTCATCTACGACGTGCGCGACCCGGCTCGTGTGCACGAGGTTTCGCGCTGGTGGCTTCCCGGCCAGCACATCGCCGGCGGCGAAACGGCGGAAGGCCCGTTCGATGCCTGGCACCTGCACCATGCGATGCGCTGCGGCGATCAGCTCTGGGCCGGCTGCTTCAACGCGGGGCTGCGCGTCATCGAAATTTCCGACATCCACAAGCCGCGCACCGTCGGCGCCTATAACTATCACCCGCCGATTGGAGATCCCACGCACACCGTGCTGCGCGTGCCGCACCAACTCGCGGGGCGCGAGGTTGCGCTCGCGATCGATGAGGCGCACGGCCGCCGTCCCGGCCGCATTCCCGCCGGCATGTGGCTGTTCGACGTGGGCGATCTCGGGCGCATCCAGCCCCTCGGCCACTTCCAGGTGAGCGAACTCGATACGCCGTGGGCGCGCAAAGGCGGCCGCTTCGGCGCGCACCAGTTCCAAGAGCACGTCGAAGGCACGCTCGTCTGCTGCACGTGGTTTTCCGGCGGGCTGCGCGTCGTCGATATCCGCGATCCGTCTTCACCGGAGGAAGTCGCCTGGTTCATCCCGGAGCCGTGCGGCGGACTGCCGAGCCCGCAGACCAACGATGTCGAAGTCGACGCCCGCGGCCTCGTCTACATCGTCGACCGCCACTGCGGCTTCGACATCCTCGAAATCACCTGATAACCGTCATTCCGGACAAACGAGCTGTCAGGCGCGTGCGATCCGGAATCCAGTCCTAACATGTCGACGTCTCACTGGATCCCGGCTTGGCGCCGGGATGACGCCCGTTGGGCGTCACTTCGCGAGACCCAGCTCGACCAGGAACGCCTTCGCCTGCGCGTTGTCCTCCTCCAGATACTTGCGCGTCTCGGCGCTGCGCATGTACTCGCTGCGCCAGAAGTTGTTCTCGAGTTCCTTCTTCCACTCGTCCGACTCGACGAAGCGCAATAGCGCCTGCTCCCAGTAGGCGATCTGCGCCGGCGTCATGCCCCTCGGGCCGAACATGCTGCGCCAGTTCGACACGACCGCATCGTAGCCCTGCTCGCGCCAGGTCGGCACCTCCGCGAGCACACCGGGGAGACGCGTGGGCGCGGTTACCGCGAGCAGGCGCACCTGCCCCTGCCGCGCCATCGAGGCCGCAAACGCGGCCGTGATCGGGACAATGTCGACGTGGCCGCCCATCATCGCGGTGCTGGCCGCGCCGCCCGAGGGAAAGATGACGGTGCGCAATTTCTTGATGTCGACGCCGGCCACCTTCAGCGCATTGGCCACTGCCTGGTGATTCGGGTTGCCGAGGCTCGTCGCGATGCCGAAGGTGAGCGCGCCGGGGTCTTTTCTCAGGCGTTCGATCATCTCCTTGCCGCTTTTGAGCGGCGAGTCGGGCTTCACGGTCACCGAGACGTACTCCCCGAACAGGAACGCAACCGGCGTGAACTCCGTGTAGTTGGGCCCGCGCCCGGCAATGTTATTGGTGAGAAGCGACTTGGAGGCGAGCTGGAGGTAGTGGCCGTCGCCCGCATGCTGGTTGAGATACGCGTAAGCGACGCTGCCGCCACCGCCGGGCTTGTTCACCACGTTCACCGGCACCTCGAGATGGCGGCGTTCCTGCATGATGGCCGCCATGATGCGCAGAATCCGGTCGGAGCCGCCGCCCGGCGCGTTCATGGCGATGAGTTCCACCGCCTTCTCCGGCTTCCACGCCGGCTGCGCCTGCACCGCGCCGACAGTAAGCGATGCGCTGAAGGCGGCGAGCGCCGTCAATGCCAGGGCCCTCTTCCCACTCGCCGAACATTTCAAACTTCCGGCCATCGTTGTCTCCTCCTCTCCTGATTCACGACTTACTCATTACCCGCCCGTCACTCGTCACCGGTCACCCACCACGTCCACATAGAGCTGTAGCCCGGAAGAAGCGATGCGGATTCCGGGGCAAATGTTAACGCGTGTCGGCTCTTTGGCCCCGGAATTCATTTTTTTCATCCGGGCTACGCTCGTCATCCTTCCGCCTTCCGCCTTCATCCTTTGTATACCACCGGCGCCAGCGTCTTCTGATCGATCATGACGTCGACCACCGCCGGCTTGCCGCTCGCGAATGCGCGCTCAAGCGCACTCTCGAGATCGCCCGGTTTCCGTACCTGTTCGCCATGGGCCCCGAATACGCGCGCCAGGGCGCCGAAGTCGGGGTTTTTGTAATCCACCGCATACAGCCGCCCGCCGTAATGCTCCTGCTGGAACGCGCGCTCGTTGCCGAGCCCCTGATCGTTGAATACGATGTGCACCACCGGAATTTTTTCGCGCACTGCCGTCTCGAGTTCCGCGATATTGCACATCGCGCCCATGTCGCCCGAGGCGCACAGCACCGGACGACCGGGGCGGGCCAACTTCGCACCGAGCGCGATCGGCAGCGCGCCCCCGACCGACCCCCAGTCGTCAATGCCCATGAAGGTGCCCGGCTCGTAGCTCTTGAAGTAGCTGCGCACGTGCTTGCCGCCGTTACCGGCGTCGACGATGAGCAGCCCGTCGCGCGGCAATACCTTGCGGATCATGTGGGCGACGAACTGCGACTGGATCGGTTCCGCCTCGGGATGCACCGCGCCTTGCAGCTCGGCCTCCCACTCGGCACGCGCTTTCGCCACATCGACCCACGACTTGTCGAGCTTCGCCTTGGCGGCGCGCTCGCTCAATCCGGCGATAAAGCTCGCCGTCGACCCTGTCACGCCGAGCGCCACCGGAAACACGATGCCGATCTGACCGGGTGTCGTGCTGTGATGGACGATCTTCGCCTGTTCGCTGAAGATGCCGTACTTGTACAGCGTCGAGAACAGGTCGAAGTGCGCGCCGATCGCGACAATGACATCGGCTTGGGGCACGGTGCGGTTGGCAGCGCCCGAGCCATTGCGGCCGAGCGGCCCCAGCGCCAGCGCGTGCGTTGAAGGGAAAGCGTCGGGCGAATACTGGAGTGCGGCGACCGGGATGCCCGTGCGCTCGGCAAGCTGAACCATCGCGCCGGTTGCCGCTTCATTCAAGACCCCGCGCCCCACCACGAAAACGGGACGCTCGGCGCGCGCGAGGAGCGCGAACGCCTGGTCGAGCTGCGCGCCGTCGCACGCCGGCAGCACCGTGTTGCGGTAGGCCGCCGGCTCGATCGGTTCAGGCGCGGTGTGCTCGAGCAGGATCTCACTCGAGGCCTCGATGTGCGCCGGCCCCTGCGGTTCGGTCAGCGCCACGCGAAAGGCCTTGCGCACCGACTCCTGCACTTTCTTCACATTGGGAATGCTGTAGGCCCACTTGGTGATCGGGCGCATGAACGGGATCTGATCCATGTCCTGGGTGGCGTCGCGCTCGCGGATTGCGCTCTCCTGCACGCCGCACACGCTGATCACCGGCACGAACCCGCGACAGGCGGCGCCGATGGCGGTCACGAGATTCGTCACGCCCGGTCCTTCCGTCGCGGTGACCACCGCCGCGCGTTTGGACGCACGCGCGAATCCATACGCCATGAACGCGGCGCCCTGCTCGTGCCGCGTCAGGATGAAACGGATCTGCGGCGTATCGCGCAACGCGTCGATGACGGCGAGGTTCTGCGTGCCGGGGATGCCGAATACATGATCGACGCCCTCGCGCAGCAGCGCATCGACCAGCGCGCGCGCGCCGGTTACGGTCTTGACCTTGTTCGGTTCGCTGGTATCCATGGCAATGCGTCTCCTTCGTGGCGGAAAATGTTCGGGCTGGTTGACGGCGGCGCTGTACTTGGCGCAGACAGCGGGGTCGATCGGGAAAATAACAGGGTCGCCGCCCGGTTTCAACGATTCGTCGTTCTCCCGCACTGCCCGGCGGCGCGACCCGCCCACGATTGTCTTTCTTGACGCCGCGCCCGCTTGCGGGCAGGCTTGCGCCCAGCGTGCCGTAACCGCGTTGCAAGAGACACTTTTCCGAAGGGAATCCCATGTCGCCGAAAGCGCTTTTGCCTGCAATGACCGCCGCTCTGTTGTGCTCGACCGTGCCCGTCCATGCCCAACAGAAACCACCGCCGAATCTTCCGGACGGCCCGGGCAAGGAAGCCGTCCAGACTTACTGCAGCGGCTGCCACGGGCTCAACCGCGTCGTTGCTTCCGGCTACCCGCAGGCGTATTGGCACACCGCCGTCCGCATGATGCTCAATTTCGGGGTTGTCATTCCGCCTGACCAGGTCATACTTATCAGCGATTATCTGGCCAAGAACTTTCCCGAGAAGCCGAAGCCGGTCGCCAGCATCATTCCCGGGCCGGCGCAGGTGAACATCAAGGAGTGGCAGGTGCCGATCCCGGGCTCGCGGCCGCATGACCCGCTCGCCACCCGCGACGGCGCAATCTGGTACACCGGCCAGTTGAGCAACCGGCTCGGGCGCGTCAATCCAAAACCCGGGGAGATCAAGGAATATCCGCTCAAGACGCCGCAGACCGCGCCGCACGGGTTGGTCGAGGACAAGCAAGGCAACATCTGGTTCACCGGCAATAACACATCGATCGTCGGCAAGCTCGATCCGAAGACCGGCAATGTCACCGAATACAAGATGCCGGACCCCAAGGCGAAGGACCCGCACTCGCTCGCCTTCGATCAGAGTGGGATCCTGTGGTTCACGCTGCAGCAATCGAACATGATCGGACGGCTCGACCCGGCCACCGGCGAGATCAGGCTCATGACCTCGCCCACGCCGCGCTCGCGCCCGTACGGGATCATGGTGAACTCGAAGGGCGTTCCTTTTGTCGCCCTGTTCGGAACGAACAAGATTGCGAGCATCGATCCGCAGACGCTGGCGATCCGCGAGTACACGCTGCCGGATCCGAAGGCGCGGCCGCGCCGCATCGCCTTCGCCAGCGACAACATCGTGTGGTATTCGGACTTCCCGCGCGGCTATCTGGGCCGGCTCGACCCCGCAACGGGCCAGGTGACCGAGTGGCAATCGCCCGGTGGGCCGCGATCCGAGCCCTACGGCATCGTCGCCGCGAAGGAGGTGATCTGGTACAGCGAATCCGGCGTCAAGCCGAACACGGTCGTGCGCTTCGACCCGAAGACACAGAAATTCCAGACCTGGGCGATCCCGTCCGGCGGCTACATCGTGCGCAAGATGGACGTGACGCCCGACGGCAATCCGGTGCTCGCCAACAGCACGGTGAACGGCGTTGCGCTGATCGAGGTCAAGTGAGTTACTGCTTGATGAGCCCGAGACCGCCCAGCACCGCCTTGAGCGAGGCGGATTGCTCCTGCATCCACTTGCGCGTATCCGCGGCCCCCTTGAACTCCACGAGCCACAGGTTTTTTTCGGCATACTGGCGGATGTCGTCGCTCTGCGCCGTTTTGCGCATCACGTCTTCCCAGAACGCAACCTGCGCGGGGGTGATGCCCTTCGGCGCCATCACGCCCTTCCACGACCCGGAACTCTGGTAGCCGAGTTCCTGCCACGTTGGCACCTGCGCCATGACACCGCCGAGCCGCTGATCCGAGCTCACGGCAAGCGCGCGCATGGTGCCGGCGGAAACCTGGGGCACGCTGGTCGAAACCGAAGTGATCTGCACGTCCGCATGTCCTCCGAGCACGGCGTTGGTCGTCTCGCCGCCGCTCTTGAAGACCACCGTGCGCACCGCCTTCACGTTCACGCCCGCCTTCTGCATCGGCATGCCGACGGAAACCCTGTGCCCGGTGCTCGTGAGGGCGATGCTCAGCGCGTTGGGATTGGTCTTGAGCGTTTCGAGGAGATCCTTGGCCGTCTTGATCGGCGAATCCGCGCGCACCACCGCGACCATCGGTTCGGTGATCAGATAGGCGATCGGCGTCAAATCGTTGTAACTGAGCGGCGTGCGGCCCTCGACGTGGTTCATCAACAGCGGCGTGGACATGACGCCCAACATGTGAGGATCGCCGCTACGCTGCTGGACATAGGTATAGGCAACGAGATGCCCGCCGCCCGCGCGGTTCACGACCGCACTCGATACCGGCAGCAGATTGAGGTCGGCCCAGAGTTTCTGAATGATCCGCCCCGCGATGTCGTTCGATCCGCCGGGACCGCTCGGAATCGTAAGCTCGACATTCCGTTCCGGCTTCCAGCCCTGCGCCGGCGCCGCATCCGCCAGCACGAGGCCGCCACCGGCCAGCAGCACCGCCGCGATCCAGCTGCTCGATCTCCTCCACATATCAGCCTCCGCTATGAGTGACGGGTGATGAGTGACGCGTGACGCGTAGGTTGGGGTGACCGCACGGGAACCCCAACACTCCGCACGCCCCGTGTTGGGCAAGACGCCTCAGCCCGCCTTCTTGCGATTGACCTCCAGCCGGGCATCAACCAGTGCGACCGTCTCATCGACCACGTCGAGCTGCATGCCTTTCTGCGCGGCGATGATCTTCACCAGGCGGTCCACGCGTTCGATGTTGGGCGCGCCGCCAAACAGCGCGCGCGCCGCCGAGGACGGGCTTTGGAGCGAGAGGGCCGCGTTCGCGTATTTTTCAAACGGCACCAGGTCCTTCTCCGCCGCGCCGAGCGCAACGCACAACTTGGCCACCCAGCCGTAGACCGAGCGCGATGCCTCGATGTCGCTGTGCACCGCTTCCTTGATGGTGCGCATGCCGTCCTTCGTCACGCAGCGATAGTTGCCGGCGATCAACATGGGCCACTTGGCAAGCGGTACGAAGACCGAATCGTGCACCTTGAGCTTCACCGGCAGCTCGATCCTGCCCCCGTCGGCTTCAAACCGCGCCTCTTCGACGTCGGACTCCAGCTGCCGCAGAATGGCGGTGTGCGCGTCGGAAACGAACCGCGCCGCCTTGAAGTTGGTCGGAAGCCTCACCTGCAGCACGTTGACCTTTTCCTCGGGCGGGCGAAACGCCTGCGGATCGGGGCTGCACAGCGTGATGAACGCCGGATCGAAACTGTCCCACACGGTGGGATCGGTGTAGGCGCTGCGGCAGGCGTCGGTGTTCAGGCCCGCGATGCGCTTCAGGTACGGCAGCGGTGGCATGTTCATGATCGACATGCAGGGAATCCTCGCCTTGGCCACCGCATCCAGCATTTCGCGCACGCCGGGTGAACGATACTGCGGCTCCTGCATGGCCAATGCGACGAGATCGTAGTCACCCTGTTTCACCACTCCGGGGCCGTCGGCGGACAGTTTTCCCGGCAGTTTCCGCGAATCGATCTCGACGAGTCCCTCCCTGCCCTTGACCGGCATCCGTACGCGAATGCCTTCCTTGTTGATCAGGTCCGCCTCGGCGGGGAGGCAGATCAACTTTATCGTATGGCCCGCCGGCAGGATTTTCGCTGCCAGCAGCGATCCGTACGAAGCGCCCATGATGAGAATCTTGTAGGTGGTGCCCATGAGAAATCTTCTCCTTCTGGTGAGTAAACCGGGGGCAGCGCGTGGTTCCGGATTGTGAAATCACGTTGCATCCGGCGTCGATCTTGCAATGCTATTGAGTACGCCGCCGGCGCGCAATCTTGCGGAGCAGCAATTTTGAGCGAAAAGCGTGTGCCGGCGGTCCCGAAATGACTCCTCGCGCCGTCCGCTCGCCGTGACACGCCATCCAAGTTGCAGTGCTACATTAAGCACTACACGCGCGGCCACATCGTCGATGCCTGACATCAATCCCACGACGCTTCGCTTCGAAGACTTCGCGCTCGATCCCGCCCGCTGCTCGCTGCAGCGAGGAGACCGGGAAATTCGGCTGCGGCCCAAGGCGTTCGATGTGCTGCGCTATCTCGCCGAGAACCCGGGCCGGCTCGTCTCCAAGGACGAGCTCATGAAGACGGTCTGGGCCGGCGTCGTCGTGACCGACGATTCTCTGGTTCAATGCGTCAAAGACATTCGCGATGCCCTGAACGACAGCGAGCAGCGCATCATCAAGACCGTGCCGCGCCGCGGCTACCTGTTCGCTGCAGAAGTCTCCTCCGGCGTGATGCCGGGCGAACACGCGAAACCCACCGCGGATGAGCGGCGCTCGCCATGGCGCCGGAAGAAGCTGTGGCTCGCCTCGACGCTCGCGCTGATCGCCTTGACGCTGCTCATCGGTCCCCAGCTCATCGACGATTCAACGGCGCCAGGCAGCACAGACGCCGATCGCAACAGCGCTAATGGACGATTTCAAACGGCAGTGCAACGCCAGTCGATCGCGGTGTTGCCGCTCGTTTCGCTTTCCGACGCGCCGGAAGATTACTTCGCCGACGGCTTGACCGAGGACATCATATCGGCGCTCGGGCGCTTTCCCGACATATCGGTCCGCTCCCGCAGCGCCGTCCTTCCTTACAAGGACCAAGCGCCGCGCCCCGATGAGGTCGGCCGCGATCTCGACGTGCGCTACGTTCTGGAAGGAAGCGTGCGGCGCAGCGCGGAACGCATCCGGGTTTCAGTCCGACTCATCGACGCGTCCCGAGGCGCCGTGCTGTGGTCGCAGCAATACGACACCGAACCCAGGGACGTATTCGCGGTTCAGGACGACATCACGCGCCGCATAGCCGGCACGCTGGCCGTCCGGCTGAGCGATGTGGAGCTCGCCAAAGCGGCTGCGAAGCCGCCCGGCAGCCTCGAAGCTTACGATCTCGTGCTGCGCGGTCGTGATCTGCTCTCGCGTGCGACCCGCATGAGCAATTCCCAGGCGCGGTCGATGTTCGAGCGCGCGAGCGCGCTCGATCCGAATTACGTGCCGGCAATCGTCGGGCTGGGTCTCGTCGACCTCAACGCCGTGCGCTTCGGCTGGACGGCCGACCCGCTCGAAGCCTTGCAGCGGGCGGAGCGCCTGGGCCATAAGGCGATTGCGATCGATGAGTACAGTCCCGGCGCGCATGCTCTGCTCGGGCGCGTCTATATCCGGCGCGGCGATCTCGACCGTGCGCTGGATGAAATGAAGCGCTCGCTGGAATTGAATCCGAGCGACCCGGACGTCCACGCGGGGCTGGGAAACGTCTTGCTGTTGCTGGGAGACGTGGGCGCCGCCATCAAGGCGATCGAGACGGCGGTCCAGTTACATCCCGGTATTTCGCCGACGGACTACTTCCGGCTGGGAATGGCCTATATGCTCGCTGGCCGGAATACGGATGCGATCCGCGCCCTGGAACGCGCGCTCGTGCGCGACGAGAGCAACGTCTTCATCAACGCGCTGCTTGCGGGCGCGTATGCCGAAACCGAACGCCAGGAGGACGCAGCGCGGCAAGCAGGTCGTGTCAGGCAACTTTCTCCGATCTTTGCCGCCGCCGAGATTGGAACGCTTTTCCGCAATCCCAGCCACCGGGAAAAAATCCTGACTGCCATGCAAAAGGCCGGGCTCTGAACCCGTTCACTGCTTGGCGGCGCGCAGGTGCTGCCACGCAGCCTCGGCTTTGCTGAGGATTGCGGCCCGGTTCTCGTTGAAGCGCGCTAGGCCGTTCTTCGAGCGGAACACGTACAGCTTTCCGCCCGCGATGGCCCACGCTTCCGGGTCGGCCTCCGCCCTCTCGCCTTCGGACACCTTCTTCGTGCAGTAACCCTGGTACTGGGGCGCGTAGCGCTCGGGATCGGCCGCAAAGAGCTCGCGATGCTTCGCGCTTGCGAACAAATACACCGCATCATCAAACGCGAACCAGAATGCTGGCGATCCCCTCTCCGGACGGCTGCGGGTGAAGTACGAGACCGGATCGTGCCCTCTGAGCGCAACCCGTTTCCCGGGCACCGGTGAACTGGATTCCGCGGCGCGCGGGCTTCCGGTGAGCCCTCCTGCGAGAACCGGCAGGACGGCGATTACGAAAAATCGTCTGGACAGGTTTGGCATGCCCGTACCCTCCTCGGAAAGAACAGGACGCCATTATTTTATAGCGGTTTTCATCGGTTGTTCGGCGATTTTTCGTCGTTCTTTCGTTACCTGTCCCTCGGCGCGCGCTATATGTTCTTGCACA
>JACQOK010000465.1 GCA_016202565.1 Betaproteobacteria bacterium
CAAGAAGGACGTGGTGATCCTGCTCGATTCGATCACGCGGCTGGCACGAGCCTACAACACGGTGGTGCCGGCCTCGGGCAAGGTGCTGACCGGCGGCGTTGACGCGAATGCGCTGCAGCGTCCCAAGCGCTTTTTCGGCGCCGCTCGCAACATCGAGGAAGGAGGCTCGCTCACGATCATCGCCACCGCATTGATCGACACCGGCAGCCGCATGGACGACGTGATCTACGAAGAGTTCAAGGGCACCGGCAACATGGAGATCCATCTTGACCGGCGCATGCACGAGAAGCGGATCTACCCGGCGATCAACGTCAACCGCTCCGGCACGCGGCGCGAGGAGCTGCTCATCAAGCAGGACATCCTGCAGAAAATCTGGGTGCTGCGAAAGCTGCTCTACCCGATGGACGAACTGGAAGCCGCGGAATTTCTGATCGACAAGCTCAGGGCGACAAAGAACAACGCCGACTTTTTCGACTCAATGCGAAGGGGATGAGCGCTCCTTTACGCCCATACTTCGAACAAACGCTCTGGAACGAAAAAGTCATGCCCGCCTGCACGGTCGCATCCCCGCAAGCGGGGCCCCTGCTCCGCGTTCCGGCGTGCTACTTCTTCGATTCCATGAGACGCGGATAAGAAGGACTGCGCAGACTTTGTTATTGCGCGGGTTTTGGATACGAGTCGCAATTGTCGCTGCCGCGCTGTGGGCGGGGGCCTGCGCGCAACTGCCGCCGAGCCCGCAGGATTTGCAGGCAAAGCGTTTTGAACCGGTTCCGGACAAGGCCGTCCTCTATGTCTTCCGCGACCGTCCGGATTTCGTTGACGATGGCGCGCCGATTACGGTGGACGGCCTGATGCAGGCAACGACCTATCCAGGGACTTATCTCCGGCTGGAGCTTGCGCCCGGGCGGCACCGCGTCGCCGGGTTCGCCAGCGACGCCGGGGTTATCGAACTGGAACTGCAGGCGGGTCACATCGGTTTTCTGCAGCAGTCGGTAGTCCGGAGCTTTATCGGGCCGGCCCGATCCCATTTTCGACCGGTCGATGAAGCCTACGGCCGGCAGGCCGTGCTGCGTTCCGAGCTGGTCGGCGCGCGTTGATTCGGCGTTTTCCCTGCCTCGGCATGTTCCGGACCCCGACGAGCTTCGCGAGGCCGCTGCTGCTGGTCACGCTGCTCCTCGCGGCTTGTGCATCGACTCCGCAGGCCTCACACGAGCGCGATGCCGAGGCAAAAGAATTCCGCACGCACCCCGCGAGCGCCGCGCTCTATGTCTACCGTCCCGACGCTTCCTCGGTCGAAGAAGATTCCGTTCTTTACATTGACCAGCGTCTGATCGGCGCGACGCTTCCGCGCACCTATTTTCGAGTCGACGCGCGCCCCGGCAAGCATCTCCTGCATGGCCTGGGGCACGATGCCGGGCGCGTTGAAATCGATGTGCGCCCCGGCGAGATCTATTTCGTGTCGCTCCGGGTCGTCGGCGGACAGTCTCATTTCGCGCTCGAGGACTCCGCGGCGGGACGCCGGGGACTTCTGGCCTGCTGCGTTCTGCTGGAGAACTGGTCGCCCGGGCAGCGCCCCTTGCTTCGCTAGCCGGAATCGTTGATAATCCCCGCCTTTCCAACCTGGTGCCGACCCCCGTCCGCACCCGGCAAGGACACCGCAATGAAAGTGAAAATTCATCCTGAGTACAATGAGATAACCGTCACGTGCAGCTGCGGCAGCTCGTGGACGACACGGTCCACGCTGAACAAGGATCTGCATGTGGAGGTGTGCTCGGCCTGCCATCCCTTCTATACCGGCAAACAGAAGATCGTTGACACGGCCGGCCGCGTCGAGAAGTTCCGCCAGAAATACGCCCGCAAGGGGGCGCCCAAGGCCGCGGCATAGGGCCCCGCCAAGAAAGCAGCTCCGGCTGCTTTTTTTGTCCGTGCGTTGCGGTTTCTGAAACTCAGTACGCGGCGACTGCGCCATCGCTGCGCGGATCGGCGCCGCCCTCGAGGACACCGTTCGGATGGCGCACGATTGCACCCGCGTGCCCCATGACTTCGTCGTAATCCTGGAGTACTTCGATCTCGTGGCCCAGTTTTCCCAGCGCCATGAGCACGCCGCCCGGGAACCGCGCCTCGACTTTGAGCGTATCGCTCGTCTGGCCCCAGGTGCGGCCCAGCAGCCAGCGCGGCGCGCTCACTGCCGCCTGCGGGTTCAGGCCGAAGCTGGCAACGCGCGTGAATACCGCGGACTGTGTTTGGGGCTGCCCGTCGCCGCCCATCGTGCCGTAGACCATGGTGCGGCCGTCGTTGAAGACTGCCAGCGCGGTATTGAGCGTGTGAAACGGCTTGCGGCCGGGGCGCAGGAAATTAAGCGCATTGGGATCCAGCGAAAAACTGCATCCGCGGTTTTGCCAGTTTACCCCGCTTTCTTCGAGCACCACGCCCGCCCCGAACTCGTGATAGAGGCTTTGTATCATGCTGACCGCGCGTCCCGCATCGTCCACCACGCCCATCCATACGGTATCAGCAGGCGGGCGGCCCGCGCCCCATGGCGAGGCCTTTTTCGGATTCACTTTGGCCGCAAGTTGCCGTATCCGTTCCGGTGCAAGCCAGGTCTGCGCATCCGTTGTCATGTACTCGGGATCGGTGACATGACGATCGCGGATCGCGAACGCCTGCTTGGTCGCCTCGACGGCAAGATGCACGAAATCCGGACTCGCAGCGCCGACCCTGTCGATGCCGAGCGCGTCCAGGATGCCGAGTATCAGCAGCGAGACCACACCCTGCGTCGGCGGAGGCAGGTTGTAAATCGTGGCAAGCGAATGCCGGAGTTCGAGCGGCGCGACGAGCATGGCGCGATGCGCGGCCAGGTCGTCAATGGTGAGTGGACTGCCCGCCGCAGCGAGGTCACGCGCCATCGATTTCGCCAGTCGCCCCCGGTAAAAACCGGCAAGCCCGCCGCGTGCGAGGCGCCGCAGCGTTTCGGCCATGCGCGGCTGCTTGAAAATGCTCCCTTCGGCCGGCACTGCCCCTTCGGGCAGGTATGCGCGCGCATAACCCGGCTGCGGCTTGAGTTCGGCGCACTTGGTCGCGGTCGCGTAGGCCTGGCTGCGGGTCACCGCGATCCCGTGTTCCGCGTAATGGATGGCATCGGCCAGCAGCCGTTTCAAGGGCAGCCGGCCGCCCCATTTGCGTGACAGTGCAAACGCCATGTCCCAGCCGGATATGGTCCCCGCGACGGTGTTGGCGGCAACGCCGCCACGGAACGGGATGCTGCCGGTGATGCCGCGCGCCTCATACCACTCGCGCGATGCAGCGCCCGCCGCGGCACCGCAAGCCTCAATGCCGCGCGGTTTGCGGCCCGGCGCGTACACGAGCCAGAACGAGTCCCCTCCGATGCCGTTCATGTGGGGATAGACCACGGCGATCGTCGCGGCGGCCGCGATCATCGCTTCGAGGGCGTTGCCGCCCTCGCGCATCACGTGCAGTGCGGCCTGCGCTGCGGTCGAATGCGGCGCAACGGCGATGCCGCGCGTGCCGCGAACTGAATTGATCATGGGTTTCGCTCACCATCGGAAAACATCGCATTTTACGCGACGGGCCGACGAATGCACCCCAAAGCAATCGGGACACGCTTCGGCAACAGCGGCATGCCGCCGAGAAACGAGTGCGGGGTTGCCGTGGTGATGAGGCAATCGTTACCAGCCGATGGCCTTCGGCAGCCACAGCGCGATCTGCGGGTAGAAGAACAAGAGCACGACGCCCACCACTTGCAACGCGATGAAGGGGATCACCCCGAGGTAGATGTGGCGCGTGTCGACCGCGGTCGGCGCGACCCCGCGCAGGAAGAACAGCGCCCAGCCGAAGGGCGGCGTGAGGAACGAGGTCTGGAGATTCACGCAGATCAGCATCGCGAGCCACACGATGTCGACGCCCTGCTGCACGAAGACCGGCAGGAACAGCGGCACCGCGATGTAGCTGATCTCGATCCACTCGATGAAGAAGCCGAGCACGAAGATGAGCAGCATCAGGAACCAGATGTCGGCGTTCACGCCCCCGGGGAG
>JACQOK010000463.1 GCA_016202565.1 Betaproteobacteria bacterium
AACGGAAGGGAATCGCCCCCGGTGGGGCGGCCGGACTTCAAACCCGGTAGGGGCCGCTGGCGGTCCTGTGTGGGTTCGACTCCCACTCTCTTCCGCCAATTTCTTTGGCCACAGAGAGCACAGAGATCACCGAGATAAACATCCAAGGCGGGAGCGGCGCGCTCGGCGTCTTGGACGTTCCGGATTTCGCCCTGTGTCCTCGGTGTTTCCCTGTGGCGACGGATTTTCAGGGTTCTTGAGATTGGCGCGAGGATCGTAGAGACCTGGATGGAAGAAATCAGAGTACTGTCCGCGACCGGCGTCATGGGTTCGGGCTTTGTCGAGAACTCGTTCGAAGCGGGACTCGCGCTCAAGCCCCATTTCATCGGCTGCGACGGCGGTTCCACCGATCCCGGCCCGGAGTATCTGGGCTCGGGCCGCACCGCGTTTCCCAGGGACGCCATTCGCCGCGACCTGCGCTTGATGCTGCTCGGCGCCCGGCGCCTGAAGATTCCGCTGCTGATCGGCTCCGCGGGCACCGGCGGCAACGACATCCAGCTCGACCTGGTGCACGGACTGATGCGCGAAATCGCCGCCGCCGAGGGTCTCGATTTCCGGCTCGCCCTCATTCACGCGGAACAGGATAAGAGCTACCTCAAAAAACGGTTGCGCGAAGGCCGCATCAAGCCGCTCGCCCCGGCGCCGCATTTCGATGAAGCGACCATCGAGCGGAGCGAACACATCGTCGGCATGATGGGCGCGGAGCCGTTTCAGCGAGCGCTGGAAGCGGGCGCGGACGTGGTCCTCGCCGGACGCGCGAGCGACACCGCGATCTTCGCCGCGGCCCCGATCATGCGCGGTTTTCCCGAGGGCATCGCGTGGCACGCCGCGAAGATTCTCGAATGCGGCGCGGCGGCGGTGGTCAACCGCAAGACGCCGGACTGCATGTTCGCGTGGGTGCGCCAGGACCACTTCGTGGTCGAGGCGCCCGATCCCGCGCTGCGCTGCACGCCGCAAAGCATCGCCTCGCACAGTCTCTACGAAAATGCGGACCCGTTCCGGCTGGTCGAATGCTCCGGAACGCTCGACTTGACGCAATCGCGCTACGAAGCGCTCACCGAGCGTTCCGTCAAGGTCGCGGGCAGCGCGTTCATTCCGGCGCAGCGTTACACCGTCAAGCTCGAAGGCGCGGAGAAGGCGGGCTACCAGAGCATTCTCATCGGCTCGATCCGCGATCCTTTCATCATCCGCCAGATCGACGACTGGACCACGCGGCTCAAAGAGAGAATTCACAACCGCGTACGGATGGTATACGGCGGCAAGCTCAGGATGGAGGATTACCTCCTCCACATCCGCGTCTACGGCAAGGACGGAACGATGGGGCCGCTCGAACCGGTGAAAGAGATCCGCTCGCACGAGCTGTGCCTCATATTCGAGGCGACCGCGCCGACGCAGGACATCGCCAGCACCATCGCCGGCATCATCCGCCACCAGGCGCTGCACCTGCCGATCCCGGAATGGAGCGGGCTCATCACCGCGGTCGCGTGCCCCTACAATCATCTCGACCGGGGCGCCGTCTACCGCTTCAACGTCAACCACGTGGTGGAGCCGGACGCGCCGTGCGAGATGTTCCCGATGGAGCTGTTCGACGTGAACCGCGATGCGGAAAGGAAGCTTGCGGCATGACCGCCCTCGCCAGCCTTGCCCGGTTGATCCGCAGCAAGAACGCCGGGCCGTTCGAGCTGACCTTCGACGTCATGTTCGAGGACGCGCCCACCTACGAGCGCGTGAAGCGCTCCGGCGCGCTCAGCCGCGAAGTCATCGCACAGCGCTACGGGTTGAAGCCGGAGGACGTGAAGTTCTTCTTCTGCGACAACGCGCTCGCGATCAAGGCCTCGATCCCGCGTCCCGTCTTCCAGGGCGATCCGCGCGACAGCGACGGGCACGGCGGCCAGCAATACGCGCCGCTGATGGATATCGACATTCCGTAAGGGAAAAGCGGGAACGAAAGCTCCCCGATAAAAGCGGGAACGAAAGTCAACGTAGCCCGGATGGAATGAAATGAAATCCGGGACAAGGAAAAGCGGGAACGAAGGCCCCCAAAGAAAACCGTGTTCCCGGATTACGCCTCGCTTCATCCGGGCTACGCCGCTTTTCAGCAGACTGCCAAGTACCGATCCTACCCGGCCACGCGCCAGGACCGTTTTTCAATCAGGAGAAGTCATATGCTGTTCCATCCCGTCTCATTTCACCGCGGTTCGATCGTGCTCGCGCTCCTCGTCGCAAGCGCGGCACCGGGTGCTTTTGCCCAGGCGCCGGCGGACACCTACCCCGGCAAGCCGATCCGGCTCATCGTGCCCTTCGCGCCCGGCGGCGGCACCGACATCACGGCCAGAACCATCGCGCAGAAGCTGACCGAACGCTCGGGCCAGCAGGTGATCGTAGACAATCGTCCCGGCGCCAACGGCACCATCGGCGTGGACATCGCTTCCAAGTCCGCGCCCGACGGTTACACCCTGAGCATGATTTCATCGAGTCATTCGGTGAACGTGAGCCTCTACAAGAAGCTGCCCTACGATCTCGCCAACGATCTCGCGCCGATCACGCAGGCGACCTCACAGCCCTACGCGCTGGTCGTGCATCCGTCGGTGCCGGCGAAGTCGGTGAAGGAACTCGTCGCGCTCGCGCGCGCCAAGCCCGGAACGCTCAATTACGGCTCGTCGGGGACCGGCGGTTTGAGCCATCTTTCCGGTGCGCTGCTCGGTTCGCTCGCCAAGGTCGACATCGTGCACATTCCGTACAAGGGCGGCTCGCCCGCGATGACTGACGTGATCGCCGGCCAGATCCAGATGCTGTTTTCGACCATCCTGCAATCGCACGCCCATCTCAAGTCGGGCAAGCTGCGCGGCCTGGCGGTGACCACCGCCAAGCGCTCGCCCGCCGAGCCGAACCTGCCGACCATGCAGGAGGCCGGCGTGCCCGGCTACGAGGTGGCGGGATGGTACGGTGTCGTCGCGCCGGCCAAGGTTCCCCAACCGATCCTTGCCAAACTAAACCGGGAGATCGTCGAGATCCTGCGCTCGCCGGACGTCGGGCCCCGGCTTGCTGCGGACGGTTCGGAGCCGGTGGGCAGCACGCGCGAAGCATTCGGCGCCCATATCCGTTCGGAAATCGCCAAGTGGAACAAACTGGTGAAGGAAGCCAATATCCGCGCGGAATAGGGGAACTGCGTGAGGCGCGGCGCGTGAGGAGTAAGATGTTCTCCCCACAACAGGAGGAGGAAGCCATGCCGGACTCAAGCGAAGTTCTTCGATTGGCGGCGGCAATCGTGTTTCTCGCCGGCGCGCCGCCGGCGCTTGCCGCCGCTACGACCGATCCCGCCAAGGATTACCCGAACAAACCGATTCGCCTCATCGTGCCGTTCGTGCCGGGCGCCGGTACCGATATCACCGGACGCACCATCGCCGCGAAGCTCTCCGAGCGCTGGGGCCACCAGGTCGTCGTCGACAATCGCCCCGGTGCGGCCGGAGCGATCGGCGTGGAAATCACCGCGCAGGCCACACCCGACGGCTACACGATCTGTCTCATCTCGGCATCGCACTCCGTCAACTCCGCGACCAATCCGAAGCTGTCGTACGATATCACCCGGGACCTGCAGGCCATCACGCAGGCCACATCGCTCTTCTACGTCGTGTACGTCAACCCCGCGGTGCCGGCGAAGTCGGTCAAGGAACTCATCGCGCACGCCAAAGCGAACCCGGGCAAGCTCAACTACGGCTCGTCCGGCACCGGCGGCCTGCAGCACTTTGCGGGAGAAATGTTTTCCTATCTGGCGGGCGTGAAGCTCGTCCACATCCCGTATAAGGGGGGCGCGGCGGTCATCGCCGACGCGCTGGCGGGCAACATTCAGGTCGGGTTCGGCACGCTGCTCAGCACGCGGGCGCACATGAAAGCCGGGCGGCTGCGGCTGCTGGCGGTCAGCACGCGCGAGCGCAGCCCCTCGGCACCGGAGCTTCCGACCGTTGCCGAGTCCGGCGTGCCGGGCTACGAGGTCGACCAGTGGTACGGCCTGATCACCTCCGCGAAGGTGCCCAAAGCGATCGTCAACAAGCTCGCCGCGGCCATCGCCGAAGCGCTAAAATCACCGGATGTCGCGCAGCGCTTCAGCGCGGACGGCTCCACGCCCGTCGGCACCAGCCCTGAGCAATTCAGCGCTCACATCAAGTCTGAAATCGCCAAGTGGCGCAAGCTCGTGAAGGATGCCGGATTGGTGCTCCATTAACAGCGCATTCCGGTGCAACACAATCACAGGAGACTGAGATGGCACTCGCTCTAGACATCGCGCAGCGCGTGCGCGCGCTGCGCTACGAAGACCTCCCCCCCGCGGCGATCCGCTGGGCGAAGGTCGGGCTGCTCGATTACATCGGCGTCACGCTCGCCGGCAGCCACGAACCGGCGGCACAGCTCGCGCTGCAGGCGCTCGGCGCGCCGGGCGCAGGCGCGAGCGCGGTGTTCGGGGCGGGAAAACGTCTGAACGCCCTCGATGCGGCGCTCGTCAACGGCACCGCCTCGCACGCGCTCGATTTCGACGACTGCAACAACACCTTCGGCGGCCACCCCTCGGTGCCGCTGTTGC
>JACQOK010000464.1 GCA_016202565.1 Betaproteobacteria bacterium
ACGTTGACATAGTAGCTGGCTATCGGGAACAGCATGCCCTGCTTTTTGCCGATGGTACGATCGAACACGACTCGCTCCCGCTCGTAGTGGGACGCACTGTCGAAGAACCAGTAGCCGTCGCCGATGCACTCCGCGGCTATGAGTATGCGTTCCGCGTTGAGCCCGTCGAGGATGTATTTGAAGCCCTTCCCCTCCTCGCCGATGAGATTCTCGGCAGGAATTTCCAGATTGTCGAAGAAGAGCTCATTGGTCTCGTGGTTCACCATGTTGCGAATGGGCCGTATCGCCATTCCCTTTTTTGCCGCTTCCCGCAAATCGACGATGAAGATCGACATGCCTTCGGATTTCTTCTTCACGTCCGTCAGCGGCGTGGTGCGTGCGAGCAGGATCATGAGTTCCGAGTGCTGTATGCGCGAAGTCCAGACCTTCTGTCCGTTCACCACGTAGCGGTCGCCCTTGCGCGCCGCGACGGTCTTGATCTTGGTGGTATCGGTCCCCGCAGTCGGCTCCGTCACGGCCATCGACTGCAATCTCAGCTCGCCGCTCGCGATCTTGGGCAGATATCTGCGCTTCTGCTCCTCGGAGCCGTGGCGCAGCAGCGTTCCCATGTTGTACATCTGCCCGTGGCACGCGCCGGAGTTGCCGCCGGAGCGGTTGATCTCCTCCATAATCACGGAGGCGGCCGTGAGCGTGAGGCCCGAGCCGCCGTACTCTTCCGGAATGAGCGCCGAGAGCCAGCCGGCCTTGGTGAGCGCATCGACAAAGGCTTCCGGGTAGCCGCGCGCCTCGTCGACTTTCTGCCAATAGGCGCCGTCGAACTGGTTGCACAGCGCGCGCAGGCCTTCGCGCAATTCGGCGTGGCTGTCGTGATCGGAAATGCCTTTCATGGCGGGATGGTGTCGTTCGGAGAGGACCGAATTATATCAAGGTGCGCCTGCCATATTGAACCTTGTGCAATGGGTGACAACCCGTGTGCACCACAAATCCCCCCTCGCCCTCCGGGAGAGGGGCGGGGGTGAGGGCTGAGCGGCATCGGGCATTTTAGCGACCCTCAGTAAGACATGCCGCCGCTTCGATCGTGCATCCAGCGCTCGGAGGCTGCACACACCGGAAGAATGGAGCGCGCCGGGAAAAGCGGCTAAACTTCCGCTCAAACAATACCTCACGCCACCTCCGCGACACTCATGAAAACCGACCAGCAATCCAGATCCACGATATGGCCTGACCAGATCTTCAAAGTGTTCCTCGATACCGGCATCCGCCAGGTCGGCTACGTGCCCGATGCGGGTCACAGCCGCCTCATCGACCTGTGCCACGCCGACAAAAACATTCGTGCCGTGTCTCTTACGACCGAAGAAGAGGGTGTGGCCATGCTGGCCGGCGCCTGGCTCGGCGGCCAACGCGGCGCGCTGCTGATGCAGTCGAGCGGCGCCGGCAATTGCATCAACATGCTGGGAATGATCCAGGAATGCCGGTTCCCCCTGCTGGCGCTGGTCACCATGCGGGGCCAGTGGGGAGAATTCAATCCGTGGCAGGTGCCGATGGGACAAAGCACGGCTGCAGCCCTCGAAAACGCCGGGGTGATCGTGCAGCCGGTCGATGAAGCCGCGCGTGTCGCCGAGACGGTGTTCGCCGCCGCCCAGCTTGCTTTCAGCACCTGTCGCGCGGTCGCCGTACTGATCGGCCAGCGTGTGGTCGGCTTCAAGAAATGGGACAAGTGACATGGCCATGAAACGAAAAATCGTTCTGGAACGGCGCGAAGTCATGACGCAGATACTGAAGGATCGCGGCGATGCGCTGCTCGTGACCGGTCTGGGCTCGCCGACCTACGATGCTGCCGCCGCCGGCGACCACCCGTTCAATTTCTATCTGTGGGGCGCCATGGGCGGCGCCGCGATGATCGGTCTCGGCCTGGCGCTCGCCCAGCCCAGGCGTCGCGTGCTGGTCATCACCGGTGACGGCGAATTGCTGATGGGTCTGGGCAGTCTTGCCACCATCGGCGTCGCACGGCCGCGCAATCTCGCGGTCATCGTGCTCGATAACCAACACTACGGGGAGACCGGGATGCAGCCCACCCATACCGGTCGCGGCGTCGAGCTGGCGGGAATGGCGCGCGCGGCGAACTTCGCCGCCGCCGCCACGATCTATACGATGCAGCAGCTCAAGACCTGGATTCCGAAGTTCCACCGCGGCTTGGGGCCGGTATTTGCGGCAATCAAGGTCACGACCAAACCCGTGCCGATGACGCTGCCGCTGCGCGACGGCACGCATATCAAGAACCGCTTCCGCGAAGCCTTGCTGGGCGACGCGGCTTTTGAGTAATGCACCCTCTCCCCGCTTGACACGGGGCGAGGGAACTTATGAGAGAACGAGCTTATGGACACTCCCACAGGCAGCCCTTCCAAGTACAAGATGTTCATCGGCGGAGAATGGGTTGAAGCCGCCGGCGGCGAACATTTCGAGAGCGACAATCCCTATATCGGCAAGCCGTGGGCGCTGATCCCACGCGGGGGCGCCGCCGACGTCGAGCGCGCGGTGCAGGCCGCGCGCAAGGCGTTCACCACGGGCGAATGGCCAAGACTGAACCCATCGAAACGCGGCGCGCTGCTGCGCAAGCTGGGCGATCTGATCGGCGAGAAATCCGGGTCGCTCGCCGAGAGCGAGGTGCGCGACAACGGCAAGCTCTACGCCGAGATGAGCGCACAAACCGCCTACATGGCGCAGTGGTATTACTACTACGGCGGGCTCGCCGACAAGATCGAAGGCGCGGTGATCCCCACCGACAAGCCCGACATGCTGAACTACACGCGCTACGAGCCGCTGGGAGTCGTCGTCGCCATCACGCCGTGGAACTCGCCCCTGCTGCTCACCGCGTGGAAGCTCGCGCCCGCGCTCGCTGCCGGCAACACGGTGGTGCTCAAGCCGTCCGAATTCACGTCGGCCTCAGTGCTGGAA
>JACQOK010000454.1 GCA_016202565.1 Betaproteobacteria bacterium
ATGCGTACTAACGGCCATTATGCACAGCACCCAGTTATGTACAGTTACTAAGATCGGAGGGAGGCACAGAAGGAACTTACTGAACATAATTTTCGTGGTTGCCCGCAGCGCTCATTGCGCGATCCTGATTCACTGGAGGCTATAAACAGTTACGACACCAGAGGCGTAACGATTCAATTTTCGGCCCGCCGGTGTTTAGTTGCCGTGTTCTGACAACCGGTATTATGTGCAGCGCTCCGATATCCTGAGCCACCGTCGACATAGAGAACGATCATGACGCTTGGTCGGTGCCTGTACATAACTGGTCACTGCACATAATGGCCGTTATGGAGAGCTTTCCATAACGGCCAATAGCGGTCATTCGCCGACCACTGCAAACCCGCCTCACACCGTCGTTCGCGCGGCGAGCCGACCGCTGCGCCTAAGGGGACCTCGGAATGGACCGGCGGCGATCCCGCCCGCCGCCTGCGGATGATTAGGGTGCGATGCCCCCGGTGGTCCTTGTCAAACTGCGAAATATCTGCGCGTTGGGGCAGAAGCTATTGTCGCCTTCGACTTTTCCGGCGAGCCACCGGTCGCACAAGTCCTCGAACCGGCACCTGCGGCACCGGCTCCGCACGTCTTGTATGATGGCCTCGGTGTCACCATGCTTGGCAACTTCGGGGTCCACGCCAGCACGCGTCAGCATGTGCATCATGCGCCTTCCCGAGGCAGCCGCCATATATCTTGAAAACCACACGACGAGGGCAATGCTCACGGCGACCATGATTATGGCCACGCCGATCTCGAACAATGTTGGGTTCATGGTCCAGTTCTCCTATTGATTCCATCTGAGGTGCACCAAAACACGCATTTGATTCGGATGTTTTGCGTAAACGGTCAGGCCTTGAAAAGGAGGGCAGCGGTCAGAAGTATCGAAACGGTAAGTCCGGTCCCTACAGGCCCTCCCACTGGGGGTACGCGACACCCCGATCCATTGGTTATGGTCCTGTCGAACCGTAGCCGCTGCCTTGAGATAGATCAACAAACGAGGTGAAACGCCAGAGCCGGCGATCCTACGCTGCCTGCCGGCACCACGGGGCACCACGGGTCGGACCAGTGCAATGAGCTGATTTGGCGAAGATAGTTGTCAAAATCGGGTCGTATCAAACGCTTAGAGGGTTCTTTTCGAGGCTGAAAACGGCGCTCTAACGGAAAGAGCCGAAAACCCGCAGCGGCAAGCCAGCTCTCAGCGTCGCAATCTCGTGGATCAGAGGGGCTAGGCTGGCCAGGCTCGATTTGTTGTATGTCCGCTTCGGGTCGCTATGCAAATCTTTGCATAGCAGCCACTATGCGCAGGTCGCAACTATGCGCAGATCGGCGAGTTCCGCCGAGTGATCGGCGGGAGCCGACCTTGACATAGTTTCACGCGGTGCTGCAGTTCAGGTCGCGGCCAGCATCAAGGAGAACGCTACGATAGGGGGTCGCCATCCGTTCAGAACCCCGCGCAGCGACACTCGACGGTAATCCCGCTCGTGCAAGACGAGCATCGACCTGCTGGCGCAACGCGGACGCCTGTGGGTCTCGGAGAGGCGGAAACTATGTCAAGTCGATGGCGGCTCATCGCGTCCACGGACAGAGGGGCCAGCAGCCCGCCAGCATCGTCAACTGCGCATAGTTGCGATCTGTGCATAGGGGTCGGAAGCCGACGTTGTGCCTGTTTCGCACGACATCGGCGTGGCAGGTTGTATAGTCGCACCGAAATGGAAGCGGCCGCACCTTCGCGGCCCACCTCCACGCTACTCGGATTTCGCTACGGCAGCAGCACCGTCGAGCCGGTGGTTTTCCGCGCCTCGAGATCGCGGTGCGCCTGCGCCGCTTCGCTCAGCGGATAGGTCTGGTTGATCGAGATCTTCACCGCCTTGCTCTTCACCACCGAGAACAATTCTCTTGCCGCTTTCTCCAGATCCTCACGTTTCGCGGTATAGGTGAACAGCGTCGGGCGCGTGAGAAAGAGCGAACCCTTTTGCGCCAGGATGCCGGCGTTAAACGGCGGCACCGGGCCGGAGGCATTGCCGAAGGCCACCATCATCCCCAGCGGCGAGAGGCAATCGAGCGAATCCATGAAGGTGTCCTTGCCCACGCCGTCGTAGACCACCGGCACGCCCTTGCCCTTGGTGATCGCCTTCACCCGGTCCACGAATTTCTCTTTCGAAGTGACGATCACATGCTTGCAACCGGCTTTCTTGGCGAGCGCGGCCTTCTCTTCGCTCCCCACCGTGCCGATCACGGTTGCGCCGAGATGCTTCGCCCACTGGCACAAGATCTGCCCGACGCCGCCCGCGGCAGCGTGCACGAGAATGGTGTCGCCTTTCTTCACCTTGTAGGTGCGCCGGCACAGGTACCACGCCGTCATGCCCTTCAACATGATGGCCGCGGCAATCTTGTCGTCGATCCCCGCGGGCACCTTCACCAGCCGCTCGGTTGGCCGCAGCAGCACTTCGGCATACGCACCGATCGGGTTGGCATAGGCCACCCGGTCGCCCACCTTGAACTCCTTCACCTTGGGCCCGACCGCCTCGATAACGCCCGCGCCTTCCGTGCCCAGCGTGAGCGGCAACTGCAGCGGGTAAAGCCCGCTGCGATGATAGGTATCGATGAAGTTGAGACCGACCGCGGTATTGCGCACCCGCACTTGTCCCGGGCCCGGCTCGCCGACCTGGACTTCCTCCCATTTCAGTTTTTCGGGACCGCCCGTTTCGTAGATGCGAATTGCATAAGGCATTGCACGTTCTCCTCTGTCTGGGTTTGCGGGGATCGTTCGTCAGGTAAAATCGAGTTTGCGACTATAGCGCCCGAGAACAAATGGAGCAATCACCGACCCCGCCCGGATCACCGTGCGGCCCGCTCACCGGAGTCCGCGTTCTGGACATGAGCCGCATCCTCGCCGGTCCGTGGGCGGGGCAGGTTTTCTCCGATCTCGGCGCCGAAGTGATCAAGGTCGAGCGCCCCGGCAAGGGCGACGACACCCGCGGCTGGGGTCCGCCTTTTCTGAAGGATCGCTCCGGCGCAGAGACCGCGGAATCCGCATATTTTCTCTGCACCAACCGCGGCAAGAAGTCGATCATGCTGGACATCGCCATGCCCGAGGGACAGCAGATCGTCCGCGAACTGGCGCAGCTCTCGGACGTGCTGCTGGAGAACTACAAGGTCGGGGACCTCGCGCGCTACGGACTCGATTATGCGGCGCTCTCCGCGCTCAATCCGCGGCTCGTCTACTGCTCGATCACCGGTTTCGGCCAGACCGGGCCGTACCGCGAGCGCGCCGGCTACGACTTCATGATCCAGGGCATGGGCGGACTCATGAGTTTCACCGGCGAGCGCGACGATCTGCCCGGCGGCGGCCCGCAGAAAGTCGGGGTGGCGATCGCCGATCTCATGACCGGCATGTACTCGACCGTCGCGATCCTCTCGGCGCTGCACGAACGGCAGTCGAGCGGCAAAGGCCAGTACATCGACATGGCGCTGCTCGACACCCAGGTTGCATGGCTCGCCAACCAGAACGCGAATTACCTGATCGGCGGTCAGGTGCCGGGGCGCCTGGGCAACGCCCATCCCAACGTCGTGCCGTACCAGACCTTTCACACCCGCGACGGCGATCTCATTCTCGCCATTGGCAACGACAGCCAGTTCGCGAGATTCTGCGAAGCCGCGGGAATCCCCGGAATGGCGAAGGATCCCCGCTTCGTCGACAATGCGGCGCGGATTGCCAACCGCGATGCGTGTGAAGCGGCGATCGCACCGGCGATCCGGAAAAAAACGACTGCGGAATGGGCGGAACTGCTGGAGCCGCTCGGCGTCCCGTGCGGGCCGATCAACCGGCTGGATGAAGTGTTCGCGAACCCGCAAGTGCAGCACCGCGGGCTTAAAGTAGAAGTGCCGCATCCGCTCGCGGGCAGCGTGCCGCTCGTGGCGAACCCGATCAAATTCTCGCGCACGCCGCTGCGCTACGACACGCCCCCGCCGCTCCTGGGCCAGCACACCGAAGAAATCCTGAGCGGTCTGCTCGGCAAGACCGAAGCCGAGATCGCCGCGTTGCGCGGCGCCGGCGTCATCTAAGTGGACTTAGACCTTCTCGCAAACGGTAGGCGGTCTTGTTGTCGAATCAACTTTAACCTCGGGCGTTCCAGCCGCGACGAGTTTAAGATTTAGCACCTCCCGCACGAACTTCGTTGGGTCAAGTCGCATCTGCTTCAGCTCGGCAGCAGAGCTATTCTCTCAAGTTACCTTTGATCCTGAAAACCTGAACAGGTCAGCGTAGTGCAGGCCCTCTTATGCTCGTAATTCTTACCGGGTTTGCGGCGTAAGTGCGCGCGGCAACGTTACTTCTGCCGAAGTAGCTTCAGGAGTTTCGCCCGCGTTAACAGCCGCGCCGCTTTCCTGAGCTGGGGTGACAATTTCTGTGCCCGCTCCCTCAAGCTTTCTAAAGACATCATCGAGTTCTTGTTCTCGTCTGGCATGTGAATTTCAATAGCAATTGCCCTCTCATCAAAAAACACTCGAGCGGGAAATTGCCCGATGCCAGATCGCTTGATAGAAAAACGACATTCCTTTTTTTCACCAAACTCGGCCGCCTCAGTGCTGCTCATCAAGGCAAATGCGATTTCACGGGTAGGATTCACTTCGATCCGTGCTCACGGTGGAACAGTCGATCGTTGTGCAGGAACTGGAATAGTTCCAGAGCTTTTGAGCAAGGCGGTGGTATTCAGGCGGAGGCGTGCGTGCGCGCTTTCGCGCGTAGAAACTCCGGCGCAAGATCGAAACCGTTGGCCCAGACCACGGTATCCATCTCCACGCGAATCGCCGCGAACGCGGCCGGATCCCGCAGAGCCGCAACGATAGAACGCGGGGCGCTCGCGACAAAATTCTTCAGATCGACCTCGCCCTCGGTGTTATCCGAAAAACGGACCCACAGGCAGAAACCCGGCAGTGCCTTTGCGTCGGTCACCCAAATCATGGCATTCTCCTCAAACCAGCGGCGCAATGCGCTTAAACTTACCCTCCGCTGCAAGCGTCGTCCAGTTTTCCCGAAGTTCGGCCTGATGTAATTCCGCCCATTCCATGACCAGTCCCAGCACGCGAGGCGGAAGTTGGCCCTCGCGCAACTCCAGGGGATCGATGCCGACGATGGCACGGAAATCCTCGTACCGCACATGAAAATGCGGCGGATATGCGTTCTCCTTTCTTGTACGGAATGTCAGTGAGCGTGCAATCGTAAATGCGCGCTCGGGCAAACGCAAGACTCTGGCGGTAGACGATACGGGGCAAACTGATGCAAACTCGCAGGCAACGTCAACGGAAAGGAGAATTCCATGTCTGGCTCGCCCTTGCGTCTCACCATGCTCTCGCCGCTCGCCGTTTATCTGGACGAAGCGGGCAGCGTAAGCGCACTCGCCCCGCGACCTGCCACGCTCGACGGCAAGGTGGTGGGGCTGCTTCCCAACTGGCGTCCCTCCGCCGCCCACATCCTGCGGGAAGTCGGGAAGCTGCTCGAGGAACGCTTCCGGCTCAAGGCGCTCATCATGGAGCAGCCGGTGCGCGAGCTGCCGATCCGCACCGGAAAGCTGCTCGATACGATGCGCGAGACGCTCGACGGCTTCGCCCGCCGCGTGGACGTGGCGATCACCGCCACCGGCGACTGAGGGTCGTGTACGACGTGGTGTAGCCACGTCACGCCCGCTCTCGAAAGCCGCGGCATTCCGACGGCGATGATCGTCACGGACACCTTCGCGCAGTTCGGGCGCCGCATGGCCGCCACGCAGGGCTGCCCTTACGTCATCATCGCGCAGACGCCCAATCCCATCCGGCAGCTCGAACCGGAGGCGCTCCGCAGCAGGGCCGAAGCGATGATCGCCGCCATCATTGAAGGCCTGACGCTGCCGCCGGCGGAGATCGAGCGCAGGCTGAAGGTTGTCGCGGGACAGGAAATCCATCCCGCCGGCATCGTGCGTTCCTCGGTTCCCGTGTAAGAAGGAGCAATCAATGACGCAAACGCATGTTCAGCTCGAAGGCGCATCGGCCGCGGAACTGCTGGCGCGCGCCTACGAGCATGCGTACGAGCAGGGTTGGACCGACGGCCTGCCCATCATTCCGGCGACCGAGGAAGCGCTCGAGCGTTTCGTCGCCGCCTCCGGCCGCGCCGCCGACGACACAATCGGGGTGCTGCCGCCGCGCAAGGGGCGCGCGACGGTAGAAGTGATCGCGGTGAACGCGATCATGGCCGGTTGCCGCGCTGAGTACATGCCGGTGATCATCGCCGCAGTCGAAGGACTGACCGACCCGAGTTACCCGCTGGAATTCATGCAGGTGACCACCAATCCGATGACGCCGTTTCTCCTGGTGAATGGCCCCGTGCGCCGCACGCTCGAAATCAATTTTGGCACCGGCTGCCTCGGGCCCGGCTGGCGCGCGAATGCCACCATCGGCCGCGCCATACGGCTCATCATGATCAACGTGGGCGGCGCATTGCCGGGAATCTACTCGAAGGTGAGCTTCGGCTCGCCGCTGCGCTACTCGTACATCTGCGGCGAGAACGAAGAGGAAAATCCGTGGACGCCGTTCCACATCGATCGCGGCTTTGCCCGCAATTCGAGCGTCGTCACGGTGTTCAAGGCTTCCAATTTCTGCAATATCTCCGGCGGCGAAGGCGTCGGTCCGGACGAAATCCTGCGCCAGATCGCGACCAACATGCCGCCGATGTACGGCGG
>JACQOK010000455.1 GCA_016202565.1 Betaproteobacteria bacterium
CGGCACACCGTCCTGTAGTCCAGCACTTCCCAGGATGCCACCCGCGTCATGATGTCTTGCACCCGAACCTCGCGCCGGGAGCAGGTCCGATCCATGCATTCAATGGCCTGCATGTGCCGGATCGGCTTTTCGCCCTGAAGATCGTTGGCGGTGATCAGTCCGGTCAGGCGCGAATCGCGGCCGATTACGAGGAGCAGCCGGACTCCCGCATGGATCATGTGCTGGAGCGCTTCGTCGATGGGAGTTTCGCCATCAACAGTGATCGGGGTCGCCTGCAGAAAATCGGTCATGATGTTTAGCGCGGGATCGTCCAGTTTGACCGTGCCTGCGGGGACGCTCGGTTTCACCAGCACCGGATCACCAGGGACCCGCAGCCTGGGAAGTGCATCACTTGTAGTCATGGCGCCTTCCTCGCGTAATTTCGTTTGAAGAAAATGAGGATCGTCTTCTCGCAAGGGGGATGCGTCACTCTTCGCCGCGAAGCGGCCGGTAACCGGCGGCGACTACGTCTTGAAGGGAGGCGATTTCCTTCACATCTAAATGTCGCCGTCCCGCCTCCAGGATTTCGCAGGCAATCCGGTCCCGGCGCGCCTTTTCCGGTTTCGCGGGATGGTGAATCAGTTCGTGCGTGCACACCTGCGCAAACGCTGACCGCAGCGCTTCCACCTTCTCGTCGGACAGCGGAAGTCTCGCCCGCAGCCTGCGCACAAGCCTTGCGGCGATGATCTCCGCCTCCTTTTCGCTCAGCCGGTCTACCTCCGTGCCCCGATACCAGCCGGCGCCGGAGAGAAAACCCTCTAATGCTCTCGCGCGCTCTTCCCCGCGCACTGCTTTGCCGGCCAACCCGTGGCTGTCCAGGAGCGACTGCAAGAATGCGAAACGGGGATAAGTGATCTTCCCCACCACCGCCAACAGAGTTCCGCAGCGGTTAAGCCATGCTTCCGCCACCGCCGGGTTGCGCTCCAGCTCGAGCAGGATCGGCTTGGCCCGCGACCCGCATCCCAGCCCGGGCGCCGTGCGGCAGCACAGCGCAATCCGGTACAGGCTCACACGCCCGGGCAGGGTGTCCCTCTCATGCACGGCAGAAGTCGCATTCGTCGTATCCTTTGCGTCTATTTTTTGCGCCCTGTCAATGCAACTGACGCGAAATCGCTCGCGCTGCACGGGCATTCCAGAAATCCCACACACTGCCGGCAATCAACACGGCGAGACCGGCATACACCAGCGCGGGCAGGATCCACAATCCGGCAAAGGCAACCAGTGCTCCGGCGAGCCCCGTCCAGAAGGGCATGAGATTGCCGTGCGACCGCGCCGAGGAATAGAGCAGCCAGACGCTCAGCGCCAGCAGCCCGAGATAGAGCGGGACGAGAAAGGCGTCGTTGATCAGGAAACCCGCGCCGACAGCGGTGAGTATCGACAGGGCGCCCGTCACGCCCAGGCAGCAGGCGCCGGCAAAAGCGGCGCCCGCGGTGGAACCACACTGCTTGATGAATTCTTTCATGAAATGCTCCTATCCCGCGCAGCAGGAGAGTTGCTTCACGTCCTTGGTGAACGTCTGTGCACATAGCTTGAGGCCCTCGACCATCGTGAGATAGGGAAAGAGCTGCCCTCCGAGCTCTTCCACCGTCATCTTGTTCCGGATCGCGAGCGCAGCCGCCTGGATCAGCTCGCCCGCTTCGCCCGCCACCGCCTGCGCTCCGAGCAGCCTGCCGCTGCCGGCCTCGGCCACCAGCTTGATGAATCCACGCGTGTCGAAGTTGGCAAGCGCGCGTGGCACGTTGTCGAGCGTCAGCGTTCGCACTTCAACGGCAAAGCCTTGCCTGGTGGCTTGCGCTTCGGACATGCCGACCGTGGCGATTTGCGGATCGGTAAAGGTCACGGCGGGCACCACGCTCAGATCGAGCGGCGCATCGCCGCCGCTCATGTTGATCGCGGCGCGGGTGCCGGCGGCTGCGGCCACATACACGTACTCCGGCTGGTTGGTGCAATCTCCGGCGGCATAAATGTCCGGCGCGGACGTTCGCATGTGGTCGTTGACAATGATCGCTCCGCCTGCGTCGAAGGCGACGCCTGCATGTTCCAGGGTCATCCCGGCGGTATTGGGCCGGCGGCCGGTGGCGATCAGCAGCCGATCGCCGCGCAGCATCTCGCCGCCGAGGTCCACGCTGAAGCCATCGCGCTGATGGACGACGCGCCTGAGCGTGCGATGGGTGAGCACCCGCATCCCTTCGTCGGTGAGAATTTTCCGCATGGTCTCACCGATCAATGGATCGTCCTTGGACAACAGCGTGGAGCGCGCGATCATTGTTACCTCGCTGCCGAGCCGCAGGAAAGCCTGGGCGAGCTCCAGCGCCACGACCGAACCGCCGTAGACCAGCAAATGGCTGGGCAACTCCTCGGCGACCAGCGCTTCAGTGGAAGTCCAGAACGGGGTGCCGGCCAGTCCCGGCACATCCGGAATGGCGGGCGAGGCCCCAGTGGCGATCAGTGCGCGGTCGAAAGCCACTTCGCGTTCGGCGCCATCGTCCGAGGTGACCACCA
>JACQOK010000456.1 GCA_016202565.1 Betaproteobacteria bacterium
GGTTCGGATTCAACGCGGGCAGCGCGCTTGCGGCCGACGGCTCCGCGGGCATGGCGATGCTGGTGACGCATATCGGCGCTGCGACCGGGTCGCTCGCGTGGATGATCTGCGAGTGGACGCGCTACGGCAAGCCCTCGGTGCTCGGCATCGTGACCGGCATGGTCGCGGGGCTGGGCACGATCACGCCTGCTTCGGGATTTGTCGGGCCGCTCGGCGCGCTCGCCATTGGCGCTGCTGCCGGGGTCGCGTGCTTCTTCGCCACCAACTTCATGAAACGCTCGCTCGGCGTGGACGACTCGCTCGACGTATTCCCGGTGCACGGGGTGGGCGGCTTCATGGGTACGATCCTCACTGGCGTGTTCGCGGCTGCCGCGCTGGGCGGTGTCGGCTATCCCGATAACGGGACGATGGGCGGACAGGTGCTGGTGCAGATTACCGGCGTGCTGGCGGTGGGGGCGTGGTCCGGCGTGGTTACCTGGATACTGCTCAAAGTCAGCGACGCGCTGGTCGGATTGCGTGTTACGGCGGAAGAGGAAACGGAGGGACTCGATACGGTGCTGCATAATGAGAAAGGCTACAATTTGTAATCCGGACGCCAGAGGGCGCCGGATTACATGCGCGCGATCGAGCCGGATGCGAGGCGCCGCTCATCGCGCGAGCCGGACGGGACTCGGATTACATTAGCGGGACGGACTGCACGTGATGCGCCGCTCATCGCGCGAGCCGGATTCCGCGGTATGGTGCTGGGTCAATATTCGCGCGATGGAGCGAACACGAAGCACTCCGCGTCGCACGACTGGATAACCGCGAAACGCTTTCTGGCGGGAGTATGGATCATGAAGATCATTCACGGCTGCGCCGTATTTGCGCTCGTTGCTGCGCTGACCCCGGTGGCGGTTGCCGCGCCAGATGATATCAGGGTATACGACCCCGGCATCCTCACGCGCGATCGCTATCAGATCGTGGCGCGGCTGTGGGTCGAGTCGTGGCGCAGTGCATTCCAGGTGCCGACCCATGCTGATCGGGCGGCGGCGATTGCGGCGCTGAAGGCCGAGGCGATGCAGCGGGGCGCGAACGGCCTGACTAACGTAGCTTGTCTCGCCGATGACAAACCGTTTTGGGGCAGCGACCCGCATTTTTGTTACGCGCTGGCGATCCGGGTCAAGTAGCTGGAGAGTAGAAAGCGGTAAGCCGTAAGCTGTAAGTGGATGTAGCCCGGATGGAATGAAATGGAATCCGGGACCGGGAGAAGCGGGAACGAAGGCCCCCTAAAGAAAACCGTGTTCCCGGAATGCGCTTCGCTCCTTCCGGGCTACGGTGCTGCTAACCGCTTACTGCTTACTGCTTACCAAGCATCCTAGAAGTAAGCCGTTCCCGTCATGGCGTAGTTGCCTGCAGCGTTTGCGATCCACAACTCCGCTTTGGCGCCGTCAGCGCTCGGTTCTCCGTTGACCGTGAAGCGCTCGGTGTGGAACACCGGATGTAGCGCACGGTAGTCGAGCCGCTTCACCTGTCGCGCTTCGTTGCGCCGGCAGAGGTCGAGCAGCAGGATGGTCTGCAGCGGGCCATGCACGATGAGTCCTGGGTAGTGCTCCTCCTCCCTGCAGTAGTCGATGTCGTAGTGGATGCGGTGCGCATTGAAGATGAGCGCCGAGAAGCGGAACAGCATCGCCGGGCCGGCAACAAGCTCCCGCCGCCACGCCGCACGCTGTGGAGCCGGTCTGCCCTGCGGCGGCGGTTCGCCGGGCTTCGCCGCTTCACGATACACGATGTCGTGTTCTTCGATGACCGCGATTTCACCGGAAGCGAGGACGGTGTGACGCACGGTGACAAAGACCAGATTGCCGCTTTTTCCCTGCTTGGGCTCGACGGCGATCACTTCCGAATCGCGCTGCAGCCGCTCGCCAACTCTAAGCGCGCGGCGGAATTCGATTCGGCCGCCCGCCCACATGCGCCGTGGCAAGGCGACCGGCGGCAGGAAGCCACCGCGCTTGGGGTGGCCGTCCGGTCCAAGCTCGGAAGCGGGCGTCGTCTCCAGAAAATAGAGCCAGTGCCAGCCCGGTGGGATGGGATCCGCATCTTTGGGATCGGCATCACGGCGATCGAGGGTGGCCGCGAGCGCGGCGACCGGCCAGGCGGTCCCCACGTCGCCGCGGGATTCGCGTTTGCCGATCCAGTCTTTCAGATGATCCAGCTCTTCGCTCATTTGTATCCTTTCCGCTAAATTTACTGTGTCATGCCCGCGGCGGCGGGCATCCAATGTGCCGACAGCAATTAGATTCCCGACTACTCGGGAATGACACAGTAGATTTAAAGCACCTGCTTGGAATTGCGCCGCCGCGTTTTTTTTCGCGGCATTCTTTCGACGGTTTCACGCTCGATACGGTAGTAGTCTTCGAGTCCGATCAGATCCTCGACCTGCTTGCGGACGAGAACGAAATCCGGCTCGCTGATGCCGCTGTAGTCGCCCGTTTTCTTCAACTCGGTGAGCGCCCTTCGCATGAAGTGAAACTGCACGCCAACCGCCAGAATGGCATCGATACATCCGGCATAGCCCATGTCTTCCAATTGCCGGTAGCTGTAGAGCGGCCGGCCGTCGCGGGTACCGCGGCTCTGCACGTAGATCATCGGGACCTTGGCGAGCTTCGGTGTCTTGACCGCTTCGTCATGGGTGCGCGGGAAAATAAGGCCCATGTCCGCACCCTGGTCCGCGGCGAGATTCACGCGTTTGATCGCCTCCTTCAAGCCCTGGATGCGGCAGGCGTCCGAACGGGCGATGATGACGAAATCCCGGTCGGTCTCGTCGCGCTGCCTGCAGGCAAGCCGGATCTTGTCGCGGTATTCGTCGAGCGGAATATTGTGCGCGACATACGTATGGTAGTGGGCGCGTTTGGGATAAAGCTGGTCCTCGATGTGGACGCCGGCGATGCCGGCACGAATGCATTCGCGCACCGTGCGCATCGTGTGCAACGGTTCGCCCCAGCCCGCGCCCGCGTCCATGACGACCGGGATGCGCACGGCGTTCGCCATGTTTCCCGCGACGCGGATCTGCTCGTCCATGGTGAGCAGCGGCTCGCTGATACAGGTGGCCCCGCCGGTTACAAAACCGCCGTTGTAGACGGTCTTGAAGCCCAGGCTCTCGGCCAGGCGCGCGATGATCGGATCGTAGGCAGAGGGTAACTCGAGGAACTTTCCGCGCTTGACCAGCGCGCGAAGCTTGGTGGTTGGCCGTCGCATCTTTCGTTCACGCCCCAGGTGAGTTTGTTTCGCGGAAGGGCGCACTCTAACCCGGACGAGCCCGCCACTTCAACCTCCGTTATCGACCCTCGTGCAAGAGGGTGACAACCCGCTGGCACCACAAATCTCCCCTCGCCCGCAGCGCGGGAGAGGGGCGGGGGTGAGGGCTGAGCGGAGTCAGGCATTTTTACGACGCTGAGTATAATCTCCGGCATTTCATCGTAACGGGAGTCCTTCATGGAATGGTTGCTTGATCCGCACGCATGGCTTGCCCTTGCCACGCTTACCGCTCTCGAGATCGTGCTCGGGGTGGACAATATCATCTTCATCTCGATCCTGGTCGGGCGCCTGCCGGAGCACCAGCGCGCCCGGGCGCGGACGCTCGGTCTTTCCTTTGCAATGTTGACGCGAATCGCACTGCTGCTCTCTCTTGCATGGATCATGACGCTCACGGCACCGCTGTTTTCATTGGTGGGCAAGGAGATTTCCGGACGCGACTTGATCCTCATCGGCGGCGGGCTGTTCCTGCTGTGGAAGAGCGTCCACGAGATCCACAATTCACTGGAGGGCGACGAAGAAGAACACAGCGGTCCGGTGTCCGCGGCTGCGACCTTTGGCGCGATCATCGCCCAGATCGCGATCATCGATATCGTGTTCTCGCTCGATTCCGTGATCACCGCGGTCGGCATGGTGGAGGAGGTGTCCATCATGATCATCGCCATCGTCGGCGCGGTCGCCGTCATGATGTTTGCGGCGGGCCCGATCGGGAATTTCGTCGACCGTCACCCGACGATCAAGATGCTGGCGTTGAGCTTCCTCACCCTGGTGGGGATGGCGCTGATCGGGGAGGGGTGGGACCTGCATATTCCCAAGGGCTACATCTACTTCGCGATGGCGTTCTCGGTGGCGGTGGAGATGCTCAATATCCGCATGCGTGCGAAAAAGCGCGAGCCCCTGCATTTGCGCAGGCACATTCCGACGGCCGAAGCCGGGCACCGGCCGGACTGATCGCACGGAGGCAGCGGCGACTCTTGCATCGGGACCGCGGGTCAGTTGGAAAACAGCGCCGCTTCAGCTTGCGGGCTCGCATACATGCGCCGGGCGCTGTGACCCACGCCGGGTACCTCGACCAGCCGCCAGTTGAATTCCCAGCCTTTTTCCTGTGCCAGGTCGCGCGCCTCGCGAAACGCGTTGAGCCCGCGCTCGTAGCGATTGGCACCCTGCCGCATGGCGCCTTCGGTGACAACGAGATTACGGTCGTGGTTGATGTCAGCCGTGCCAAGCAAAAGGATCACCGGCTGCGCAAGATATCGTCGGATAGCGTCATCGCTCGAGAAGGGCTCGGGCAAGCCGCCAAAACCATATGGAAAGCCGGCATCGCGGGTGGGCCACACATAGGTCGAGGGATTGGCGATAACAATGCGTTGCGCCTTGTTGGAGACGAATGCGGCAAACCGTGAAAGCGTCTGCCCACCCGCCGAGTGCCCAATGAGATAGTACGGCAGACCGGGTCGGCCCTCGTCAGCACTGACCGCTTCGATGATCCGGAGAAACACGCGTCCTGTCCATTGCGATTCAGGGCTTACCGTAACCGCCTTCGTGTCCGCCTTTCCGGAGGCGCGCGCGATCCCGCCGTTTTGATAGCGCCAGACCGGAAAGCGCTCGCCGTCGAATTTGGGTGCGACTACCAGCAGGCCGAGCCGGTCGGCCAATGGCTTGGTGTAATCACGGTAACCGTCGGCGTTGCGATTCGTGCCATGCAACGACAGTAGCAGCGGCCCGCCGGCATAATTCGCCGGCTTGTAGGTGTAGAGCTCGATCGCCGTCCCAGCGACATCGAGCGTACGTTGTCCGCTGCCGGTAGGGATCGGTTCGCTGCGCCCTGCGAGAGCAACACCGAGCAGAAGGGCGCTCAAGGCGAAACGCAGGAAAAGGGACGGCGCCCCGTGGTGGCCGGTGGACTTCTGCTTCATGTCCCGGGGCGGATTGGGCGCAAGCGGCGCATCAACTGAATGCCGGAATGCCCGTCTGGGCACGCCCCAGTATCAGGGCGTGAATGTCGTGGGTGCCCTCATAGGTATTGACCTCCTCGA
>JACQOK010000457.1 GCA_016202565.1 Betaproteobacteria bacterium
GGCGCCCTGCCCGGCGTCTATTCGAAAACGAGCTTCGGCTCGCCGCTGCGCTATTCGTACATCTGCGGGGAGAACGAAGAGGAAAATCCGTGGACGCCGTTCCACGTCGATCGCGGCTTTGCCCGCGAGGCGAGCGTCGTCACGGTGTTCAAGGCTTCCAATTTCTGCAACATTTCCGGCGGCGAAGGCGTTGGTCCGGAGGAAATCCTGCGCCAGATCGCCACCAACATGCCGCCCATGTACGGCGGCGGCGACGGGGTGTTGCTGCTGCTCGGCGTCAACCATGCGGAGTCGCTGCACAAGGCGGGGCTGACCAAGCAGGCGATCCGGGAGCGGCTGTGGCAGCTCGCGCGGCTCCCTGCGTCCCATTTCGCCTCCGACTTTGCGCAAATGGAAATCGCAGCCGGCCGAGGAGACGGCGAAACCGTTTGGCGTGCCCGTAGCCCCGACGAAATCTACCTCGCGGTGGCGGGCGGTCCGGGCCCGCAGGACGTTTACATCGGCGCCGGCATGCCGCAGACGCGATTGATCCGCGGCATCTAGCCACATGTTCAGCCTGGCTTGCCGTCGAGCCGCGGGCGCGAAAGGATCGGGTAGTACGCCGCAGTGAAGACGACAAACGCCGCCGACCACAGTGCGGCCGAAAGCGCGATGCTCGCCGCGTAGGCAGCGGGAGCGATCAAGGGCACGAGCACCCGCACGGCGGCCGCCGCATGCACGAGCACATAAGCTGCGACTTCCGCGCGCCCGGCCACGAGCGGGCGGGCGGTGTGTCCGCGCGCGGTGCGCGTCATCATGCCGAGCGTGAGTCCGCCGATCGCACCCACCGTAAGCGCGTGCGTCGCGACCACGCCCGGTATAAGGTCGAGACCGGCCAACCCGCGCAGCGCGAGGTGAACGACGATCCACGCGTACGAGAGATGGAGGATCCAGAGGATCGGCCGTCCCCACGTCCGCATCGGCGTCCACAGTGCGAGCCTGGCGCCGTGCAATAGCGCCGCGACGAGCGCAACCGCAGCCGCTGCGGCCCCCACTTCGAAGGCATCAAGAATGAGCAGCACAAGCACGGAACCGAGCGCGGCCATTTCGAGCGTGCGCACCTGTCGCGCGCCCGCGCCCGGCACGGCGTTATTGGTGAACATGGGCACCACGCGCCCCGCCACGACAGCCATGACGAAGAGCACTACATCGAGCCCGACGGTGAACGCAAGCCGCGGCCAGGCGTGAAAGCCGACGCTCGCCGCGCCCAAGGCGAGCACGAGGGCGATGAAGAATAAGTTGCGGCGGTTACCGCTCGCAAGAAGCGGCCGTCCGATTCCCCAGGCAACAGCAAGAGCGAATGCCGCATCGGCAAGCGCGGCAGCAGGCAACGAGACCACGGCGAGTGCTCGAGCAGCCACCCACAACGCGGCGATCGCGGCAAGTCCCGCGCCCGTGGGCGTCGGCAGACCCGTCCAGTTACGCACCGCGGTGAAAAGAAACCCCGTGATGACCGCGAACGTGTAACCAAACAGCATTTCGTGCGCGTGCCACAGGAAATTCGCGCCGGGCAGCCACCCGGCATACTGCAGCGCCCAGATCCCAACGCTCAGCGCCGCGTATGCTCCGGCGAGCAGATAGAACGGGCGAAACCCGAGTGCGAACAGCGCACCTCTGATCATTATTACAGCATCTCCAGCGGCCGCGGGCCGCCTGGTGGCGGAAACGCCCGGTCGAGTTCGGCGAAATCCCGCCGGGTCAGGCGGAGGTCGAGCGCGCCGCGGTTTTCGCGTACGTGCGCGGGCGTCCCCGCTTTCGGAATAGCGACGATAGCGTCCTCCCGCAGCAGCCACGCCAGCGCCACCTGTGCCGGCGTCGCGCCGTGCCGCAGCGCAATGCGTTGCAGCATGGGGCGGCCAAGCACCCGGCCCTGCTCGATCGGCGAATATCCCATAACCGGGATTCTGCGCGCGCGACACCAGGGCAGCAGATCGAATTCGATGCCGCGCCGGGTGAGATTGTAGAGAACCTGATTGACAGCGCAGGCCGCTCCACCCCGCGTCGCCAGCAGTTCTTCCATCTCATCAACGTCGAAGTTGCTCACGCCCCAGTGTCGGATCTTGCCGGCCGCAAGCAGTTCCTCGAAGCCGCGAATCGTCTCCGCCAGCGGATGACTCGACGACCAGTGCAGCAGGTAGAGATCGATGCGGTCCGTGCGCAGGCGTTTCAGGCTCGCCTCGCAAGCGCGGTGCACGCCCTTGCGGCTCGCGTTCGACGGCAGCACCTTGCTCACGAGGAACACCTGCTCGCGCATGCCGGCGATCGCTTCACCGACCAGAGATTCGGCGCGGCCGTCGCCATACATTTCTGCGGTGTCGATCAGCGTCAGACCGAGATCGATGCCCAGACGAAGCGCCGCGATTTCGTCGCGCCGCTTTGCCGGGTGGTCGCCCATATACCAGGTTCCCTGGCCGAGCACCGGGATCCTCTCGCCGCTATCGAGCCTGATCCTGCGAACGTCGGTTGCCGATCCACCCGGATTGTCACGATTTTTTTCCATCTCTTTCTACTCGTGCTTGTTGCCTGATACGCCCCGGGTCTCTAATTAATCAGCCGATTGCGAAACGCCAGCATGTTGCAAAACAGGGCGCCTTGCTCCTTCGCATCGTCGAGCGCCACATGGGTGTGCGGCAGCGGATCGAACCACTCCTTGGGCATGTTGCGCTTCACCGAGTCGTAGTATTCGGTTCCGAGCAACGCCATGGTGTAGGTCTTGATATCGAGCGCGGAGTGGGAGAATGGACTCTCGCCCGCAAACCGGTTCAAGTACCAGTGCACGAACATGAAGTCGAAGGCGGCGGGATACGCGACGAAGACCGGCTTTCCCGGCAGCGCCTTCAACCACGCGAGATATTCGGGCATCACGACAGCAGGATCACGCGGATTCACACGACAGGCGGCCCAAGCCTGCGGCTGGGTATTCCACCACTCCATCGTCTTCGGGTGCCCCTGCGCGATGCGTCGTCCGCTGCCAGTGTAGCGCTTGCCTGACGGTAGTGGCGGCACGGAGGTGCAATGACTGAA
>JACQOK010000458.1 GCA_016202565.1 Betaproteobacteria bacterium
CACACCTGCGGCAGTCCCAGGCGCAGGTCCTCGATGCCGCCCACCCATTCGGCGCAGTCGATCACGCCGCGCTGCGCCGCCGGCACGATCTCCCCCCCCGGCATGTTGACCGTTTGCATGCCCATCTTCTGGAAGATCTCGGCGACGATGCCGGTCTGGCGGCATTTCATGCCCTTGAAGTCGGCGAGGTTCTTGATCGGGCGCTTGAACCAGCCGAACGCCTGCGGGCCCGAGGGCAGGATCGGGAACGCGATCACGTTCAACTTGAGTTCTTTCTGGTAGAACTCCCACCACAGGTCGAGCCCGCCGCCCTCGTAGAGCCAGCCCATGAAATCCAGGGTATCCATGCCGAAGGGACCGGCGGGCGTGGACGCGAAGAGCGTCGCCGCCTTGTTCTTGCCGACCCAGTAATAAGACACGGAGTGCGCGCCGTCGATCACCTTCTTGTGGGTGGCGTCGAGCACTTCGAACGGCGGCACCACCTGTCCGGCGGCGAGCGCGTCGATCTTCAACTGGCCGCCCGTCAGCTTGTCCACGCGCTCGGCGAAATAGCGAAAGTTGTCCTGCAACGTCAAGCTCGCGGGCCACGAGGACTGCATTTTGAGGGTCTTCGGACCTGCCGGCTGCTGCGCTCCGGCCGGCACTGCGAATCCCAGGACGGCCGCGAGCGCCGTCAGCGCGAAAATTCTCCTCCGAGCGGTATTCATCGAGCGTCTCCTTGTTGTCGCGAAGCGAAAGGCGGAGTCGATGGTAGGAGCCTCATATCCCGATGTCAACGGATTGCCGGGAAACGGCGCGCGCTTCGAGTACACTACACAGCCCGTTGACTTGCGATAAGGATGAGGACGTGGACGTCGCGCCGACTGCTGCCGCGCCGACCGGCCGGCGGTTGCTTGCCATGGTATTCCTGCCGTTCGCAGCGGCTTACTACGTCTCGTTCCTGTTCCGCAACGTCAATTCGGTGGTGTTTCCCGAGCTTACGCAGGAGTTCGATCTCTCGGCGGGCGCGCTCGGCTTTCTCACCAGCGTCTATTTCCTGACGTTCGGCGGCGCGCAACTGCCCCTCGGCATCCTGATGGACCGTTACGGGCCGCGTCGCGTCAACGCCACCATGTTGCTAGTGGCGGCCCTCGGCGCAGTAGTGTTCGCGTCGGCGGCGGGCCTTTCCGGGCTGGTACTGGGCCGCGCGCTGATCGGGCTCGGAGTCGCGGTCTGTCTGATGTCCGCCATGACCGCCTTCGTGCTGTGGTTTCCGCTGGAACGGATGGCGACGCTGGTCGGATGGATGCTGCTCGTGGGGGCCATCGGCGCGTTGTCCGCCACCAAGCCGGTCGAGCTTGCGCTGCGCGTGATCGACTGGCGCACGCTGTTCGTGGCGCTCGCCGGCTACACGGTGTGTGCGAGTCTTGCGATCTTATGCTTCGTCCCGGAGAAGGCGAGGCCCCCGGTGCGGGCCACGCTGCGTCGCCAGATCGCCGAGGTGGGAACGATACTTCGGAACCGCGGTTTCTGGTCAGTCGGGCTTGTGGCCGCGTGCCAGCAGGGTGTCGCCCTCAGTCTGCTCGGACTGTGGGCCGGACCGTGGATGCGGGACGTAGCCGACCTCGACCGCGTGGAATTAGCGCAAAACCTGCTGTTCGCCGCCGGCGCGTTCGGCGTGGGCGCCGTTTTGTGCGGCTCGCTGTCGGACCGTCTGACACTGCGCGGCGTGCCACCGCTCCTGACCTACCTCACAGGTTGCATCGCCTGCACCGTGGCCATGATCCCCATCGTGCTCGGTTTCGGGTCGGCGAGCCTCCTGCTATGGATCCTGTACATGGGACTGGCGTCGTTCGGAGCGTTGTCGTATGCGCTGCTCGCCGGGCGCTTTCCCAAGGAGATGGCAGGGCGCGTCGTGACCGCGCTCAATATGGTCACGTTCCTGCTCGCCTTCGGCGTCCAGGCCGGCGTGGGCGCGATCATCAACCTCTGGCCGGTGGTGGACGGCCGCTACGCATTCGAGGGATACCGCACCGCGTTCGGGCTGTGCTGGCTGTTGCAGGTCGCATCGGTGGCGTGGCTGGCGTACGCGGAGCGGCGCAATCTTAGGGGACAGACCACTTACCGTTGTTTGTAAGTGGTCCGTCCCCTATTGCTGGACGCGAATGTTGGCGTCCCTGATGACGCGCGCCCATTTGTCCGATTCCGCGCGCACGAACTTCGCGAATTCGGGCGGGGTGCTGGTGGCCGCGTCAAGCTCTACCTGGGCGAGCCGGCTCCGCGTCTCCGGCGCGTTCATGAGCTTGACCACTTCAGCGTTCAGGCGCTCGATGATCTCCGGCTTCACGCCTGCCGGCGCGAACAGGCCGTACCACGTGATGACGACCAGCTCCGGCATGCCGGCCTCGGCCGTGGTCGGCACCTGCGGCAACGCCGCCACGCGCTTCGGCGCCATCACCGCCAGCGCCCGTATCTTGCCGGCATTGACGAGCGGAATGGTCGCGGGAACGGTCGACGTCACCATGTCCACTTCGCCGCCCAACATCGCCTGCAACGCGAGGGCCGCCCCTTTGTACGGGACGTGCACGATATTGATCCTGGTCAGCGTCTTGAAGAGTTCGCTCCCGAGCTGGCTGCCCGAGCCCAGGCCCCCGGAGCCGAAGTTCAGCTTCCCCGGGTGTGCTTTCGCGAGCTTCACCAGTTCGTTGAGCGTTTTCGCCGGCACTGAAGGATGGACGATCAGCACGTTGGGCACCGTCGCAATCTGCGTGATCGGCGCGAAGTCCCGGAACGGGTCGTAGCCGAGCTTCGGGTAAAGACTGGGACTGATGACGATCGTCGCGCTCGTCAGCAACAGCGTATAGCCGTCGGAGGGCGCTTTTGCGACGAGCTCGGAAGCGATGGTGCCGCCGGCCCCGGCCCGGAAATCGGGCACGACCGGCTGTCCCAGCGAGTCGCGCAGCTTTTCCGACATGAGGAGCGCCAGGAGGTACGGGGCGCCGGTCGGAAAAGCCACCACCAGCCGGATGCTCTTCTCGGGGTACTTCTGGGCGGGCACCGGCAGCGGCAACGCCAGCAGCGCGAGCAGGGCAAGGCAAAGCGGTGCTCTCAAGGTGCGCATGTTTTCTCCTCCGGGTGATTGCATCTGTTATAGGCCCGGCGCATACGCCGGCAATGGGATGAAAATTATTCCTGCGCCTTTTTCAGCCGGCGCTGAGTGACCGCATCGGCCAGTGATTCCATGAGCTGCCTGCCTTCATCCCATCCGATACAGGCATCGGTGATACTCTGGCCGTAGACGAGCGGCTTGCCGGGAACCAGATCCTGCCGGCCTGGCTTGAGATGGCTTTCGGCCATCACGCCCACGATACGCGCGTCCCCCGCGGCGATCTGCCGCGCGACGTCCATCCCGGCAGCGATCTGCTTTTCGAACTGCTTGGACGAATTGGCGTGGCTCAGATCGATCATCACATTCGGCGCAAGCCCCGCCTCGCCCAGGGCCTTGCACACCGCATCGACGCTCGCCGGGTCGTAGTTGGGTGTCTTGCCGCCGCGCAGCACGACGTGGCAATCCTCGTTTCCGGTCGTCGCCACGATCGCACAGTGTCCGGCCTTCGTGACGCCGATGAAGTGATGCGGCACCCGGGCCGCGCGAATCGCGTCGACGGCGATGCGGACGTTGCCGTCCGTCCCGTTCTTGAAGCCCACCGGACACGACAAGCCGGACGCAAGCTCGCGGTGGATCTGGCTTTCCGTCGTGCGCGCGCCGATCGCGCCCCAGGACACCAGATCGGCGATGTACTGGGGCGTCACCATGTCGAGAAACTCGCACGCCACCGGCATGCCCGCTTCGTTGAGATCGAGCAGGAGCTGGCGCGCGAGCCTGAGCCCCTCATTGATGCGGAAGCTGCCGTCCAGATCAGGGTCGTTGATCAGACCTTTCCACCCGACCGTTGTGCGCGGCTTCTCGAAATAAACGCGCATCAGCACGAGCAGATCGCCGGCGAGTCGCGTCTTGAGCTCGGCGAGCCGCTCGCCGTATTCCTTCGCGGCCTTTACATCATGTATGGAACAGGGCCCGATGATGATGACGAGCCGGTCGTCCGCGCCATGGAGGATGCGATGTATGGCGTGCCGCGCCTCGGCGACAAGACTCTTCGCCTTGGGCGTGATCGTGAATTGGCGCAGGATCTGGGCGGGCGGGGTCAGCGCGTCGATGCGCCGGACGCGCACGTCATCTGTGTTCTCATGCATGATCCCGAAGGCTACACAGAGGGTAGTGGTGGGTCAATCGGTCTGGTCGAGGAAGGGACCGGCCCACGAGCTGCGATAAGGTCCGAAAGTTCCCCTCTGGGGAATGAGCTGATAGACTACAGGCTGGCAACTTTTGAAAGGAGGTGATCCCGTGAGAGTCTATCTAGGCAACACCGGCCCCAACGGCTCGAATGGCGGATCATTCCGCAACATGAGGAAGTCTGTCAGCCGCTAGGGCGGCTTGCCTGAAGTACCGGCGCCCCGGGGGCATTGTCCCCGGGGCGTTTTTTCTGGATCATCGGTAGAATCATCTGCGCAATAAACAGAAAATGACCGATCATCGCGGCGGCGCATACTGCAGTCGCTGTCCGTCGAGTGAGAGGAGGATTGCATGAAATCGCTCAGCACGATGTCCGCCATTGCCGCAGTGGGGCTGCTTGCGGCGAGCATGCCGGCGATCGCACAGAAGCCGGCGCGGGCCACGGACTATCCCACCAAGCCGATCCGCATGATCGTGCCGTTCGCGCCCGGCGGCGGCACCGATATCATCGGCCGGCTCGTCGCTCAGGAGCTGGGCCAGGCGTGGGGACAGACCGTGGTGGTCGACAACCGCGGCGGGGCTGGCGGGACCATCGGCACAGACCTCGCGGCCAAGTCCACTCCCGACGGATACACCATGGTGCTGTGCAGCCTCGGGCTGTCGTACGCGCCGGCGCTGTATTCGAAACTGCCGTATGACCCGGCAAGAGACCTCACGCCCATTTCCCTGGTGGCGACGCAGCCCTTCGTTTATGTCGTCATTCCTTCATTGGGCGTCAATTCCATGAAGGATCTGATCGCGCTCGCAAAAGCCAAGCCGGGCGCGATTCGATACGGCTCGGGCGGCGCCGGGGGCTCCTCGCACCTGGGAACGGAGCTGCTGCGGACGATGACCGGCATCGAGATCGTGCATGTGCCATACAAGGGGACGGGGCCGGCGTTGACCGCGATGCTGGGTGGCGAGATCCAGATGCAGTTGATCGGCATATCCTCGGTCGTGCCCCACATGAAGTCCGGCCGCATGCGCGCGCTGGCGGTAAGCGGCGCCAAGCGTTCCGCCGCTGCGCCGGAAGTGCCGACCGTCGCGGAAAGCGGCGTCCCCGGCTATGCGTTCGACGTGTGGTACGGCATGCTGTTTCCCGCGGGCACGCCGCGCGCGATCGTCGGGAAGGTCAACGCCGAAATCAACCGCGCGCTCAAGTCCCCCGCGCTTGCGCGGCGCTTTGCATCAGTGGGCGTGGAGCCGGCGGGCACCAGCGCAGAAGACTTCGCTACCATGATACGCAGCGAAATCGCAAAGTGGCGCAAGGTGGTGCAGAGCGCGAACATTCGGGTTGAATAATTTCCAGGCGCATGGCACAGCAACGCGAAATCATTACCGGTCCGGGCGCGTGGATCGGGCGGGACATCCAGCACGACGCGTCGTGGATTCATCGTCTGGACGCGCGGGCGCTCGAGGAAATCGACGCTGCGCTGGTGCACGCAAAGCGCGTTGGCGCGCGCATTCCATTCGCGGCGGACGACTTTCCGCTTCCGCGCCTTGCCGCCGTGCTCGACAACATTCTGGAAGAGATCGAGAACGGCCGCGGCTTCGTTCTGCTGCGGGGCATCCCGCGCAGCCGTTACACGGACGAGGAATGCGAGATTCTCTACTGGGGTCTCGGCGTGCATCTGGGTAATCCCGTTTCGCAGAACGCGCGCGGGCACCGGCTGGGCCACGTGCGCGACGAAGGCCGCGTCATCGCCGATCCCAATGCCCGTGCCTACCAGACCAGCCAGCGCATGGATTTTCATACCGATCTGCTGCCGGTGGACGTCCTCGGGTTGTTCTGCCTGCGCACCGCCAGGTCTGGCGGCGCGAGCAAGTTGACGAGCGCGCTCACCATACACAACGTTCTGCGCGCGGAGCGTCCCGATCTGCTCGAGGCGCTGTATGGGATGTTTCATCTCGATTGGCGCGGCGAGGAGCCTGAAGGCGAGAAACCATGGTTTGCCATTCCCATGTTCAGCGCCCGCGACGGCAAGGTGACCACGCGCATCTGCAGCCTGTCCTATTACGAGTCCGCAGCGCGCTTCGGCGAGCAGTACCGGCCCACCGCGCTCCAGCGCGCAGCGCTCGAAACGGTCCAGGAGATCGCCAACCGGCCGGAGCTGATGCTGTCCATGGATTTTCAGGAGGGCGACATCCAGCTCATCAACAACCACATCATGATGCACGCCCGCGAGGCCTATGAGGACGACGACGAGCCGGGGCGGGAGCGGCACCTGCTGCGCATGTGGATCGCCGTTTCCGACGCGCGCCGCTGGCCGCTCGCGGAGGTGCTCGACGGCCGCTATCGCTGGGTCCGAGCGGGCGGCATCCCGGTAAAGCGCTGAAGGATGAAGGATGAAGAGGGACATCCCTGTTACTTCGTCGCTCATGGGGATACAGTGGCGAAAACATCGATAGCAGGCAGAGACGGTTTGAGGCGGACGCTGACGCTCATCGTACTGGCGACCATCGTTTCGGCGGGATGGCTCGCGCCGGTGTCGGCGCAGCAGCCCGCCTCGACCAGCTCGGGACAGGCGTACCCGTCGAAGCCGATCCGCATGATTTCGCCCTTTGCCCCGGGTGGCGGCAACGACATCCTGTGCCGCACCATCGCGCAGAAGCTGACCGAAAATCTCAAGCAGCAGATCATCGTCGAGAACCGGCCGGGCGCCAACGGCATCATCGGCACGGAAGCCGCAGCCCGGTCCGCGCCCGATGGTTACACGATCGTGCTCATTCCGAGCGGCCACGCGGTGAACGCGAGCCTCCACCGCAAGCTTCCGTACGATTCGATCAAGGACTTCACGCCGATCACGCTGGTCGGCTCGAGCCCGCTCGTTCTCGCCGTGCACCCGTCGGTCCCGGCGAAGAACGTAAAGGAACTGGTGGCGCTGGCAAAGGCACGACCCGGGCAACTCACATATGCCTCGGCGGGCGTGGGTTCTTCGGGGCATCTGGGCGGCGCGTTGTTCGAGACGCTGACGGGGGCGAAGATGGTGCACGTGCCCTACAAGGGCATGGGAATCGCCGTTACGGATCTCATGGGCGGACAGGTTTCCTTGGCCTTTGGCACCAGCCTGTCCGTGGTACCGCACGTGCGATCCGGCCGGCTGCGCGCGCTGGCGGTTACCGGTGCGCAACGCTCGCCCGCGCTTCCCGATCTTCCCACCGTGGCGGAGGCGGGCGTGCCCGGCTATGAAGCGGGTCTCTGGTACGGTTTCGTGGGACCGGCACGGTTGCCGCCGGAAATCGTCCGCCGGCTCAACGCGGAGATCGTGGCTGTGCTCGGGCTAGCCGAGGTCCGCGAGCGGCTCGCGAGTCAGGGCGTCGACCCCCGCCCCAGCACGCCGGAAGAGTTCGCGCGGCTGCTCGTCTCGGACCTCGAGCGCTGGGCGAAGGTGGTGCAGCGCGCCGGCGTGCGCGCGGAATAGCACTTACCCTTCCGCCTTCATCCTTCCGCCTTCGTCCTTCAGCATCATCCCGCGCGCCGGGACGAGGAGTTCACGGCGCATTTCCGCGAGCGTCGTGATGCCGAGCAGCGCCATGTCGCGGTCGATCTCCTCGCGCAGCAGATTGATCGCATGGCGCACGCCCGGCTGGCCGGCGATGGCGGCCGCGTAGAGGAAGGGCCGGCCGATGAACACGAATTGCGCCCCGAGAGCCAGCGCCTTGAGAACATCGGTACCGCGCCGGATGCCGCTGTCCATCATTACGGTCATTCCGCCGGCTTGAGCCACGATGCCCGGCAGCACGCGCAGCGGCGCGACCGCGCCGTCGAGCTGGCGCCCGCCGTGATTCGAGACGATGATGCCGTCGGCGCCGCTTTCGCGCGCGATGCGGGCGTCTTCCTTGTCCAGTATCCCTTTCACCACGAGCCGTCCCTTCCACAGGCGGCGCATCAGCTCGAGATGCGGCCACGCAAGCTGGTCGCGCCGCCCCCGGTCGCGCTCGCCGGTGCGGGACAGGAGCGGCACGCGCGGGCCCATGTTCTCGAAGTGCGGCATGCCGTGCAGCAGCAGCGTCCGCGCCAGCATGCCGAACAGCCAGTGGGGCCGCGTGATGCCGTCCCAGGCCAGCCGCAGCGTGGGCCGCAGCGGCGTGTGGAAACCGGTGCGCACGTTGTTCTCGCGGTTCGACATCACCGGCACATCCACCGTGAGCACCAGCGTGTCATACCCGGCGCGCGCAACGCGGTCGACCAGTTGCGTGATGGTCGCGATCTCGCCGGGGAGATACGCCTGGAACCACGCGGTAGGACTGGCCGCCCGGACCGCTTCGAGCGGCGTGAGCGCGGCACCGCTCAGGATCATCGGAATGTTGGCCTCTGTCGCGGCGCGGGCAAGCACGAGATCGCCCTGGTAAGCGGCCATGGCGGTCCCGCCCATCGGGGCGAGGCCGAACGGCATGTCGTAGGTGCGGCCGAAAAGGGTCGTCTTCTGCATGCGCCCGGAGACGTCGACCAGCGTCTTGGGGACGAAAGCGATCTCGTCCCACACCGCCCGGTTGCCGCGCAGCGAAGCGTTCGTCTCGGAGCCGCCTGAGACGTAACCGAAGATCGGGCGAGGTATACGGCGCCGCGCTGCCTCTTCGAAGTCCTCCAGCGCGAGCATCCCTTGCAGGATGCGCGGCAGCTTCTGGTCCGGCCGAACCGCAGTATCGACGGGTCGGGGCGCGCTCTGCTCGGCGGCAGGGACGGGATTACTCAGCTCTTGTCTGCTGGTGGACATGGGTCGTGCCTGGTTTCGAATGGATGATCGGGCGCTCATTATAAACGCCGCGCAGCCGGTCGTATTGCCGGACAGCGCCACTCTCGCCACCGCTTGCGGTGACATCCGCAATAGCGCTGGATTCCGGGCGTGTTAATACCGGTGCGCGCGTCCACATGGTGGGATGCGCTGCGATTCCGCCGCTCAAGCGCACCGCCTTTGCACTACAATCCCCGATTTCGTTTTCAGAATCGTGGCGACGGCGCCACGAGCGCAGAGGAACGTCCTGGATGACCGGTAAGACACTGACCGAAACGCTCATCGACAAGGTGCTGGCGGTGGACTATTCAGCGCTGCCGCAGCCCGCGATCGATATGGCGAAACACGTTACCCTCGACGGGCTTGCGGTGATGCTGGCGGGCTCGACCGAACCGCTCGGCGTGGGACGGATCTCGATCCAATACGTGAAAGACATGGGCGGCGCGCCGCAGGCGAGCGTCGTCGCGGGCGGCTTCAAGACGTCGATGCTCAATGCGGCGTATGCGAACGGCACGATGGCGCACGCGCTCGATTTCGACAATACCTGGTATCCGCTCAACCACCCGACTTCTCCGACGCTGCCGGTGATTCTCGCCATCGCCGAGCATCATGGCGGCGACGGCAGGAAAGTCATTGCGTCCATCGTCGCGGCATTCGAAGTCCAGGGCAGGCTGCGGCTGGCGGCGACCGGCATGGCGGAGGGCCAGGGTTTTCACAAGCCCGGTACCACTGGCATGTTCGGTGCGGTGACGGCGGCGGTGAAGATGCTCGGCCTTGAGAAAGAGCAGGCGCTGATGGCGTTCGGGCTCGCCGGCTCGCGCGCGGGCAGCCTCTCGATCAATACCGGTTCGATGACGAAGTCCTCGCACTCCGGACACGCCGCGCGCATGGGCGTGGAATGCGGCGTGCTGGCGCAGATGGGCTGGACTGCCAGCGCGGATGTGTTCGGCCCGGGCGGGTTCTTCGATACCTTCCTCGGCGGCCGGGCGGAGCCGGAGTTGCTGGTGCAGGGATTCGGCGAGCCCTATCGCATGGTGGACCCCGGCGTAGGCTTCAAGAAGCATCCCAGCAATTACTTCACCCACCGGCCGATCGACGCGGCGCTCGCGTTGCGGGGCGAGGGCGGTTTCAGTCCGGCCGACATCGAGCGCGTCGAAATTGCCTTTCCGCGCTTCGATTACGTCAACCGCCCGCAGCCCAAGACCGGCCTCGACGGGAAGTTCAGCGTGCAGTACGCCACCGCGGTGGCGCTGCTCGACGGTGAAGTCACCATCGATTCCTTCACCGATGAACGGCGCTTCGCGCCGGACGCGGTCGCCTTCTTGGGAAAGACGACGCTGCAGTTCGACGACTCGATTCCGAGGGACTTCGACCGCATGCATGCCGTGGTGACGGTACAGCTCAAGGATGGCCGAAGCCTCTCGAAGAAAGTCGATCGCCTGTCCGGTTGGGTCGGCATTCCGCTCAGCGCCGAGCAGCGGCTGAAAAAATTCAATTCGTGCGCCAGCCGTGTCTTGGAGCGCGGTGCCGCCGTGCGCGTCGTCGAACTCGTGAATCGTTTGGAAACACTACCCGACGTGCGCGAGATCATGGACATTGTCCGCGCCGAATGAAACGTTCAAAGTCGGAACCGCACCAGTGAGGGACGCATGAGCATCGAGAAACGAATGCTGGGAAAGACCACGCTCGAGGTTTCGGCTGTCGGTCTCGGCTGCAACAACTTCGGCTTGCGCACCGATCTCGAGCAGACGCGTGCGGTGGTGGACCGGGCGCTCGCGCTCGGCGTCACACTGTTCGACACCGCCGACCGCTATGGCAATCCGCCGGGCACGTCCGAACGGTTTCTCGGGCAAGTGCTGGGCGAGCGGCGCAAGAACATCGTGCTCGCCAGCAAGTTCGGCAACGCGATGGATGACGGCGGCACGATGCAGGGCGCCTCGCGCCGCTACATCAAGATCGCGGTGGAAGCGAGCCTGCGCCGGCTGAACACCGACTGGATCGATATCTACCAGATGCACCGCCCCGATCCCGCGACGCCGATCGGGGAAACGCTGCGCGCGCTGGAGGATCTCGTGCGCGAGGGCAAAGTGCGCCATGCCGGCTGCTCGCAGTTCTCCGCTGCGCAGATCCGGGAAGCGCATCAAACCGCCCGGGACATCGGCGTCACCGGGCTGGTCTCGGCGCAAAACCAGTACAACCTGCTCGAGCGCAGCATGGAGCGCGAATTTCTTCCCGCGGTGCGCGAGTGCGGCATCGGCTTCATTCCGTTCTACCCGCTCGCCGGTGGCTTGCTGAGCGGCAAGTACAAGGGCGGCGTCATTCCGGAAGGCACGCGCTTTGCGAGGCCGCGCGCGCAGGAAGCGCGCTTGCTGAACGACGATCGCTGGGCCATCCTGGACCGCTTGCACCAGTTCTGCGCTGCGCGCGGCCGTTCGATGCTCGAACTGGCGGTAAGCTGGCTGCTCGCGCGAGCCGGTGTGGTTAGCGTCATCGCCGGGGCGACGAAACCGGAACAGGTCGAGCAGAATGTCAAAGCTGCTGCAGGATGGCAGTTGAGCGAGCAGGATTGCGCCGAGCTCGACCGCATTACCTTGCCTGCTTCGCAGCCGTGAGGCTGCGGCGGATGAGCATCCGTTCAACGGCGTGCGCATGCACTGCGGCGGTCGTGGCGGAAAGGGATCGGGATCGAGCCGTGGTAATCGCGTTTACCGTTCAACTCCCGCGTCGGCTCAGGAAGGCCGCGAATTCTCCCTGCTTCGTATTGAGCGTCTTCAGCCAGCGCTGGCCGCCGAAGGTGAACCCGATCCAGTACCCCAGTTCGACGAGCTGCGCCTCGCTGAATTCAGCGCGCAGCGCCGACCACATGGCGTCATCGGCCTGAACCGGATCGTAGATGATCGCATCCGCGTAGCGCAGCGCGAGTTTCTCGCGCGGCGTGAAGCGCGCCGACTTCTCGTAATTCATCAGCTCGGCCATCCGGCTGTCGGCTTCCCGCGCGGACCGCGCGGTTCCCTGGTTGCTTCAGTAGCCGCATTCGATGGTGTGCGCGATGTAGGCGCGCGTCAGTTCCTTGAGGTCGTGCTCGAGCACGCCGCTATTGTTGTCGAACAGCATTTTTCGCGTGAGCGTGAACGAGCGCATGACGTCGGGCTGGTGCGCGCGGATCGCCTGGTTCTCGGGACCGGGACGACCGGCTTTCACCGCCTCGTCTAGCCACTCGCGAATCTCGGGATCGGAAATGGTTGCGGGATCGACGTAACTGATGCGTGCCATGATCAACCTCGGTAAGGTGGGGACAAGCTTACGTGAAAATCACCGATCGTGTCGACGACGGCCGCGCTAGAATACCAGGGCATTCGAACGTAAAGAAACTCAACAGACGGTGACGCGTTCCAACCTTGAGAGTTGCGCGCCATCACAGGAAAGACGGGACGAGTCCGCCTTCATGTCGAGGAAAACAGAGTGAGTCTGAGCAAGGCCCGGCGCAGCGCAGAACCGGTCGCCCTGTGCGATCTCGGCTTCGAGGCGAGCTTCGTGCGCGAGCTGCCCGGAGATCCGCTGCTTCACAACGTTTCCCGCGCCGTGCGCGACGCGTGTTACACGCGGGTCAATCCGACGCCGGTCGCTTCACCGCGACTCCTCGGCTGGGCGGATGCGGTGGGCGAAATGCTGGGCATTGCGCGGCCGGACTCGGCAACAGGGCCCGCGTCTGAAGTGCTCGCCGGCAATCGCGTGCTTCCCGGCATGGCGCCCTATGCCGCGCGTTACGGCGGACACCAGTTCGGCGTGTGGGCGGGACAGCTCGGCGACGGCCGCGCCATCACGCTGGCCGAGATCGTCGCACCGGACGGCGCGCGCTACGACCTGCAGCTCAAGGGCGCGGGCAGGACGCCGTATGCGCGCACGGCCGACGGCCGCGCGGTGCTGCGCTCCTCGGTGCGCGAATTCATGTGCAGCGAGGCGATGTACCATCTCGGCGTGCCGACGACGAGAGCGCTTTCTCTCGTGGGCACGGGGGAGACGGTGATCCGGGACATGTTCTACGACGGCAACCCGGAACCCGAGCCGGGCGCGATCGTGTGCCGCGTCGCCCCCTCGTTCGTGCGCTTCGGCAATTTCGAGATCCTGGCTGCCCATGACGAACTGGATACGCTCAAGCGCCTCGCCGATTACGTGATCGTCACGCATTTCCCCGAACTCGGTGCGCCATCGCCGGCGACCTACGCGCGCTGGTTCGAAGAGATTTGCCGCCGCACCGCCCTCATGGTAGCGGAGTGGACGCGCGTGGGATTCGTCCACGGCGTGATGAACACCGACAACATGTCGGTACTCGGGCTCACCATCGATTACGGGCCCTATGGCTGGCTCGAGGGCTTCGACCCGATGTGGACGCCCAACACGACGGACGCGCAGGGCCGGCGCTACCGCTACGGCGCGCAACCGCAGATCGCGCAGTGGAACCTCGCGCGGTTCGCCGGCGCGCTGCTCCCGCTGATCGAAAAGGCTGCGCTGGAGGAGGGGCTCGCGGTTTACCGCGATACGTTCGAGCGTGAATCGAGTCGGATGACGGCGGAAAAGCTCGGGCTCGCCGCGCTCGACCGCAACGGGGACGAGCAGTTGCTGGGCGACATGTTCGAGGTGCTGCAGCGGGTTGAGACCGACATGACGCTGTTCTTTCGCCTGCTCGCCGCCGTGCCGGTGGACGGCGCAGCGGACACGGCGGACGACACCGCGCTGATCGAACCGCTACGCCGGGCGTTCTACACCGAGGAAGCGTTCGAGCCGGCCCACAGCGCGAGCCTGGCGGACTGCCTGCGCCGCTACGTCGCGCGGGTGCGCCAGGATGGCTCGCCAGCGTCTGAACGGATCGCACGCATGAACCGCGCCAATCCCAAGTACGTCCTGCGCAACTACCTCGCGCAACTTGCAATCGACGCGCTCGCGGCCGGCGATGCGTCGGTCATGGAACGCCTGATGATGGTGCTGCAGCGGCCGTACGACGAGCAGCCCGGGCACGATGATCTCGCGGAGCGGCGGCCCGAGTGGGCGCGCAACCGGCCGGGATGCTCGGCGCTCTCCTGCAGTTCGTAAGCCGAGTCGTCATCACCCGCCACTCATTACTTCGTCACCAAAGCAGCATCAATACAGCGAACCCTTCAGCCGCTCATACAGGCCGTTGTCATAGCTTGCCGCGTCGAACCCGGACCGGCTGATATCCGCGACCATGGTGCCGAGGCTTGGCAGACTGGTGCGGGGGATGTGTCGAGCCGCGTCCCACAGCCTGGAACGGAAGATCGCGCGCGAGCACTGAAAGAATACGGTATCGACGGAGACCACGATCACCGAACGCGGAAGCTTGCCGCCCACCCTGAACCGCTCCCGCAACGCGGGCGCGGTGGTGATGACGGCTCGCCCATTGACGCGCAGCGTCTCGCCCACCCCGGGAATGAGGAACAGCAGCGCGACGTGCGGGTCGGCGATGATATTGCGCAGGCTGTCGACCCGGTTGTTGCCGGGGCGGTCGGGGATCAATAACGTCTTCTCATCTTCCACCGCGACAAACCCCGGCGCATCGCCGCGCGGGGAGGTATCGACCCCTTCCGGGCCGCTGGTGGCGAGCACGACGAAGGGCGAAGCGGCGATCATCGCCTGGTAATGGGGATGAAGGTAGTCGATCTCTTTCGCCACCGAGGCTCCCGACGGTCTGCCGTACAGCCGCTCCAGCGCCGCGACGTCGGTGATTTGGTGGTCTTTGGTTATGGAGTCCATGGCATTCCTTCTGCTGGCCGACCGCGAGTGGCGCATCGTCATCCCGCTGCACACCGGAATCCGGGAAACTTCCGGACCCCGGCCTGCACTCGGGAGGGACTGCAGCGTTCAGAGCTGACGCAACCGTTCCAGCAGGTCCTTGCTTTCGGGAATGGTCCCGGGCTCGTAGACCTTCGAGTAGCGGATGATCCCCTGCGTGTCGAGCACAAACGCCGAGCGCTTGTCCATGCCGCGTTCCTCGTTGAAGACGCCGTAGGCCTTGCCGATCGCGCCATGCGGCCAGTAATCCGAGAGCAGGGGGAAAGGGAGCCCGCCCAGCTGTTCCGCCCACGCCTTGAGGCTCGGGAGGGGATCGGCGCTGATTTGCAGGATTTCGACGTTCAGCTTCTTGAATTCATCGTAGTTCGCACGGAACCCGCTGACCTGGTTCTTTCACCCGCCGGTGAAGGCGAACGGGAGGAAAGCGACCACGGTCGGCCGCCCGCGGAAACTGGCGAGCGACAACTTCTGATCGGTGTGCGAGGCGAGCGTGAATTCGGGTGCTGCGCTACCGGCTTGAAGCTCCATGCGTGTTCTCCTTGCGGTGTGAGATGAGTAAATTGCGATCGTCAGTGCGCGGCGGCCGGCTCGAGCAGGCGCGCGGCCTGCACCTTCGACTTGAATTCGTCGACCGTCATGACCCAGGCGATGGACCGGGACATGAGCTCGAGCGCCATCCAGTGGTGGTCCAGCCCGCGCATGCTCGCCACGCAGTCGGAGATGACGACCGGCTGATAGCCCCGGTTGCCGGTCGCGAACGTGGTCGCGTATACGCACGTGTCCGTATTGATGCCTGTCAGGATGACGGTCTCCGCTTTGAAGACGCGGGCGAGCAGCGTGTCGAGATCGGTGCCGTGAAACGCGTCCATGACGCGCTTGGTCGTCACGTGGATGTCACCGGGCGCCACGAGTTCCGCGGGAATTTCCGCGGTCGGCGTGCCGTCGACGCGGTCAGGCCCGCGGCGCGCCTCGGCCTGCGCGTTCTGCGAAAGCCTGGCCTCCTGGCTCACGCTGCCCAAAACGCTCGTCCTGAAGCCGCGCTCGACCTCGATCGGCCGCCGCTTCACGTAGGCGTGAATGACCGGCAGTCCCTGCGCGCGCGCGAAGTCGAGCAGGCGTTTCGTGTGGTGGATGACGCGCTTCGATTCTTCCGGTGCGACCGGCGCGGTGCCGATCGCCATGTCGAGGTAGTCGTTCTGCATGTCGATCGTAAGCACGACCGTCCTGCGCGGGTCGAGCTTCAGCAGCTCGTTCATCCGGCGCTTGTACTCGCTGCGATCCTTGATTTCAACGGGGCACTGCATCGGGTTCTCCTGATCTGTCGTATGAGAATGCGAAACGGTGTGGTCCACGCCGATTCCATTCTACCTTCTATGATGAAACCGTGCCGATCACGCCCGCCGTATCGAGCGCCGCGATCTCCTCGGCGGTCAAGCCGAGTACGTCGCGCAACACTTCGTGGGTGTGCTGCCCGTGGACAGGCGCCGGCGAGCGCACCTGGGCCGGCGTCCGGGAAAGACGCACGGGGCTGCCCACCGCGCGCACCTTGCCCACGCGCGGGTGCTCGAGCTCGATGAGGGAATGGCGTGCCTTGACCTGGGGATGCTCGATCACCTGGGCGAGGTTATTGATGGCGCCCACCGGAATGTCGTTCTCGAGCAGGAGCGGCTCCCACTCCTCGTAGGTTCGCGTGAGGAACACCTGCTGGAGCGTCGGGATCAGGGTGTCGCGGTTTTTCATCCGGTCGGTCGTGGTGCGGTAACGCGGGTCATCCGCGAGTTCGGGGCGGCCGATGGTCGGACAGAACTTGCGCCAGAGTTTTTCGCCGGCGATTGCGAGCGCGAGATCCCGCGTCTTCGTGTGAAACGTCTGGTAGGGGACGACGACCGGATACGCGGTGCCCATCGGTTTCGGTATCTCGCCGTTCGCGAAATAGTTGGCGATCGAAGTGCCGAGCAGCGCGAGCTGGCCTTCCAGCATCGAGATGTCGACGTACTGTCCCTCGCCGGTCCGTTCCTTCACCCGCAGCGCCAGCAGCACGCCGAAGGCGCAGTACATGCCGGCGGTGAGATCGGCGATCGAGACGCCGGCGCGCGTCCCGGTGGTGCCCGGCTCGCCGGTGACGCTGATCATGCCGCTCTCGGCCTGAAGAATGAGATCGAGCGCGGCGCGGTCGCGGTACGGGCCGTCCTGGCCAAAGCCGGAAATGGAGCAGTAGATGATGCCCGGATTGCGCTTGCGTGCGGTCTCGTAGTCGAGACCGAGACGCTTCAAGGCGCCCACGCGATAATTCTCCAGCACGACGTCGCAGCGCTCGACGAGACGAAAAAAGAGTTCCTTCCCTTTGGGGTGCTTGAGATCGACCACGATGCCGCGCTTGTTGCGGTGGAGGGTCGCGAAATACGAGGTCTCGCCGCCGGGCAGTACGGCACCCCAGCCGCGCGCGATGTCTCCTGCGCCGGGCGGCTCGAGCTTGATCACGTCGGCGCCGAAATCGGCGAGCATGGTCGAACAGAAGGGCCCCGCGAGCGCGTGCGTGAGGTCGAGTACCTTCACTCCCTGGAGCGGTGACTGCATGGAAATTCCAAAATGGTAGGGTATGCGATTTTCTCACACTTCGCCGGCGCATGAACGCCGACACGTGGAAGCAGACGATGCGAACCCCATCGTTGTGTTTCGGCGCTGCGCCTCAACCCAACCTACGTTTGGCCGTAGGTTGGGCTGAACGAAGTGATGCCCAACGATCTCGGGGATGCGGTGCGCCTACAAGAGTCGTTTCGGCAGCTCGATCGGCTGGCCGTGAGGCGTGGTGCGGGCAGCGGCGTCCCACTCCTCGGCGCGGCGCTCGAGCTCTTCCTGCGAGACGACGCGCTTTTCTGCGGCAAGCTTTTCCAGCGCGGCGAGCCAGTGCTCGTAGTAGTGGCTGCCGTCGTCGGGCTCGCGGCGCGCCGGCACCGACGGTTCCGACGAGAATCACTGTCTTGTCCACCCCATCCTCCAGAGGGTTTCGTCCCCATAACGTTGATCAAAAGAATTCGACTTCAGCTAAAGCGCGGCCGCGTCCTCAAGGATCATGTCGGCGCCCTTTTCCGCGATCATCACGGTCGGGGCAAAGGTATTGCCGGAGACGAGCGTCGGCATGATGGAGGCGTCCACCACGCGTAGGCCCGCGACGCCGCGAACGCGCAGGCGCTCGTCAACGACCGCCATCGGGTCGTTGCCCATCTTGCAGGTGCCGACCGGGTGATAGGCGATCCCGCCGCGAAGCCGCAGGAAATCCAGAAGTTCGACATCGCTCCGGCACGAATCCCCCGGGTCGTATTCGCGCGCGATATAGCGGCGCAGCGCCGCCGTTTCGGCGAGGCGCCGCGTCGCCTTGACGCCGGCAAGCAGCACCGCGCAGTCCTTCTCGGACGAGAGGTAGTCGGGCTGGATTGACGGAGGCTGCAGCGGGTCGGCGCTGCGGATGAGCACACTTCCGCGACTTTCCGGCCGCAACAGTCTTGCCGCAAGAAAGAAGCCGGGAAAGCGGTGCAGCCTGTCGCCCGCCTTGTCGGTGCTGAACGGCGTCATGCTGGTCTGGATGTCCGGGGTCGCCGCTGCGGGGTCGGCGCGGATGAATCCCGTCGCGTACGACGCGCCCATCGTGAGCGGCCCCTTGCGGAAGAGCGCGAACTGCAAGGCGGCGGCGAGGCTCTTCGTGAAACTCCCGACCACATCGTTGAGCGTGATCGGCTCGGTGCATTCGTATACCAGCCGCGCGGTGTAGTGGTCCTGCAGATTCATCCCCACGCCGGGGAGATCTGCGACCACGGGAATGCCGAAGCTTTCGAGGAGCGCCGCCGGACCCACGCCCGAGAGCTGAAGTAACTGCGGCGAATTGAACGAGCCCCCGGCGACGATCACTTCGCAGCGGGCGGTGGCGGAAGAGAGCTGGCCGGCGCGCGAGTACTCCACGCCGTTCGCGCGCGTGCCGGAGAAGAGGATGCGGGCCGCGTGCGCGCGCGTGATCACCGTCAGGTCCCCGCGCCGCCGCGCCGGGCGCAGATAAGCGGTCGCCGCGCTGCTGCGAAATCCCTTGCGCAGCGTCCACTGATTGTAGCCGAAGCCTTCCTGGGTCGCGCCGTTGAAGTCCGCGTTGCGGGGATACCCGCACTCGTCGGCAGCCGCGAGATACGCGTCGGCCAGTGGATGCGGCTGCGGCGGATCGCACACCGCGAGCGGGCCGCCCGCGCCGTGGTACTCGTCGGCGCCGCGCTGCTGGTCCTCGGACTTGCGGAAATACGGCAGCACGTCGGCGTAACCCCAGCCCGCGTTGCCGAGGTCGCGCCAGCGGTCGTAATCCTCGTGCTGCCCGCGGATGTAGAGCAGACCGTTGATGGAACTCGAGCCGCCGAGCACCTTGCCGCGCGGCTGCGCGATGCGGCGGTTGCCGGCGCCCGCCTGCGCCTCGCTCGCGTAGAGCCAGTTCACCCTGGGATTGGTGAAATGCTTGCCGTAACCGAGCGGGATGTGGATCCACGGACTGCTGTCTTCGCCCCCCGCCTCCAGCAGCAGGACGGAGTGGCGTCCCGATGCGGTCAAGCGGTTGGCGAGCACGCAGCCCGCCGCACCCGCGCCGACGACGATGAAATCGTATGAACCGGCAGGCCTCATGGCACTGGCTTTTCAGGGCAATCTTTGGTCAGTGGTCTACGCGGCATGTTAGCAAATCGGTGTCCAGACAATACAGTGCCCGGCAATCGAGCGATAATGCGGAATCGTCTATTTTCCTGTTCGACCTCCCGACATGAGCGCTTTTGAATCTGACAGACCCAGGAAAAAATTCCCGGCGATCATATTCCTTCTTGTAATTGTCCTCATCGGGCTTCTGGGCGGAGCGTACTACCTGCGACCGCGCTTCGAATCGCAGGCGCCGCAGATCAAGCTCACGCCGGACTCGGAGGTGCTTGGCCTGGCGCCCATGGAGATCGCTGTCACCGATCAAGGCGCTGGATTGAAGTCGGTTACCGCGACGCTCTCGGCAGGCGGCTCAGAACACACGCTCGCCTCCGAGCAGTACGCCCGGCCGGTGGCCGGGAAGAAAATCACGGTCGCCTTGTCGTCGAAACTTGCCGGCGTCAAAGAAGGACCCGCGGTCCTGCGGGTCAGCGCGCGGGACGGCTCGCTGTGGAATTTTTTCCGCGGCAACGAGACCGTGATCCAGAAAACTCTCACCATCGACATCACTCCGCCCACCCTCGAGCTCGTCGCCGATGACCGCTACGTCAACTTCGGCGGCGTCGGTGTGATCGTCTACAAGCCGTCCGCGGATGCGGCAAGGAGCGGGGTCAGGATCGGCGATTATTTCTTCCCCGGTTTCCAGGGTCAGAAAAAAGACCACTCGGATCGCTTCATCGCCCTTTTTGCCCATCCCTACAA
>JACQOK010000459.1 GCA_016202565.1 Betaproteobacteria bacterium
CCTCGAGGCCATCCACAAGGCTTTGGAGGCGTGAGGCGTGAGAGCGACAAATTCCGTGAGGGCGTTAGAGCGTGAGCGCGGGAGAGGGAAATACAGCTCTTCACGATCCGCGACCTCCCGATTTCACGGACTTTCCATCTCCCGATCTCCCGACTTCACGCTCTTTCGATTTCACGACCTCCCACGGCTTCTACCCGCCACTCGTCACCCCGTCACCCGTCAGTCGTCACTTGTCATTTGAGAAGGAACGCAATGATAGACCTCTACACCTGGAGCACCCCGAACGGCCGCAAGGTTTCGATCATGCTGGAAGAACTCGGCTTGCCGTACAAGGTGCATCCGGTCAACATCGGCAAGGGCGACCAGTTCAAGCCGGAGTATGTGGCGATCAACCCCAACAGCAAGATTCCGGCGATCGTGGATCCCGACGGACCGGATGGCGCGCCGATCCGGATGATGGAGTCAGGCGCGATTCTGATTTATCTTGCCGGCAAGACCGGACGACTGCTGCCGCAATCGGTGCGCGAGCGTTACGTCGCGCTGGAGTGGTTGATGTTCCAGATGGGCGGCACCGGGCCGATTTTCGGGCAGGTGCACCATTTCCTGCGCGCGGCGAAGGAATCCGTGCCCTACGCCATCGAGCGCTACACGAAGGAAACCCGGCGGCTGTACGGCGTGCTCGACGCCCGCCTCAGGGATCACGAGTATCTGGCGAACGGATACTCGATTGCCGACATCGCGAACTATCCCTGGGTGGCGCGCTATGAGTGGCACAAGACGCGGCTCGAGGAGTTCCCTCACGTCAAGCGCTGGTTCGATCTGATTTCCGCGCGTCCGGCAGTCCAGCGCGGAATGAAGGTGCCGGCCTGACGATGCGAGAGAGGCGAGAGAGGCGAGAGGAGAGAGGAGAGAGGAGAGAGGAGAGAGGGCGCGAAACTTGTTGCTTTCCCTTTGATGGGCAGAGTTCGGGGTTGGGGGTGGAAAGCACATGAACGGGATTGACCAGCGACGAAGAACGTTCGTCGCAGCGGCATTGGCGCTGCTCGCTTCGCCACCAGCCGTGTTTGCGCAGCAGTGCCGCGTCACGCCGCGCGACGCGTAATGAAATCGAGCGTCACGCGCGCCGTTTCGTCGGGATCCGTGCCTGCGGCGTGGTAGCCGTCGACCGGCAGGATCACCAGTTCGGAACCGGGAATCGTCTTCTGCCAGCTCTCGAACACGGCTCTGCCACGGCGTGCCGTATCGGTACCGATGACGAGCGCGGGACACTTGATCCGCTTGATGTCCTCGCGGATGTCGATTTCACCGACCCAGCGCAGGTAGGCGTGCGCGGTGGAGAGCGCCGTTGCGCCCATCATATCCGACCACCACTCAATGCCTGCTTCCGGCATCCGGCTCCCCATCCGCTCGCGCTGCGTCCGCTTCGCCCAGCTCCGCACGCCGTCCCGCTCCATCTCCTCGATCCAGCCCTCGGCCTTGGGCGGCGTAACGGGAGAGCAGGCGACCGTGATGGTCTTCGTAAGCTCGGGGTGCGTGGCGGCGAGCATCATGACGCTGATGCCGCCGCTCTTGCCGCCCACCACGTGCACCGGTCCGCCCGCGACCTGCCGTATCACTTCGGCGAGATCGTCCACGAAGCGCTCGGTCGTAAGCGGGAAATCCCTGGCTACCGGCCCCGACCGCCCGAAGCCGCGCTGATCGATGCGAACCACCCGGTAGCGACGCGAGAAGTGCGGCACCCATGCGCGCCATGCCTCGGTATTCTCGGTGAAGCCGTGAACGAAGAGCACGGCATCCGGGTGCGTCCAGGCATCGGTGTGGTCGTCTATCCGATAGAACAGGTTGCAGTCCGGCAGTTCCAGATAGGGCATGAGGTGGATAATGGGTGATGGGTGAATGTCGAAAACATGATATTGCCATTACGCGCCACACCTCGTCACGCCGTTCGCTGAAATTACAAGGAGGAGAAATATGAACGGAATCGTCAGGGGGCTGCTCGGAGAAGCTGGTGAAGGCGGCGAATATCAGGATCAACTAACCAATCGAACGCGTAAATCGCCAACGGTCACGATGAGTAACGGGTCACGCTACCAACACCGCGGCGCCGGTGATGCGTCCCTCGCGCAGCCGCGTCAGCGCCTCGTTGGCTTGTGCGAGCGCGAACGTTTCGGTTGAAGTCCGCACCGGCACCTTCGGCGCGAGTTTCAAAAATTCCTCACCGTCACGCCGCGTGAGGTTCGCGACCGACCGGATCACGCGCTCGCCCCACAGGATGTCATAGGGAAATGCCGGGATGTCGCTCATGTGAATGCCGGCGCACACCACCGTCCCGCCCTTGGCGGTCGCGCGCAGCGCCGCGACAACGAGGGGCCCCACCGGCGCGAAGATGATGGCGGCATCGAGCGGCTCGGGAGGAGTGCTCGTCGAATCTCCCACCCACGCTGCTCCCAGTTCGCGCGCAAACGCTTGCGCCCCGGCATCTCCGGGGCGCGTGAACGCGTAAAGCTCCCGTCCCTGGTGGCGCGCGACCTGGGCGACGATGTGCGCGGCGGCGCCAAAGCCGTAGATGCCGAGCCGCTGCCCATCGCCTGCCATGACGAGTGAGCGGTAGCCGATCAGCCCGGCGCACAAGAGGGGTGCTGCGGCAACGTCGTCGTATTCCTCGGGAAGCGCAAAGCAGTAGCGCTGGTCGGCGAGCGTGTATTCCGCGTATCCGCCGTCGAGGTGGTAACCGGTGAAGCGCGCGTTGTCGCAGAGATTTTCATGCCCGGCGACGCAGTAGCGGCAGACGCCGCAAGTATGACCGAGCCATGGCACCCCGACGCGCTCGCCGATCGCGAAGCGTTCGACGCCTGCGCCGCGCTCGACCGCTTCACCGACGATTTCGTGGCCGGGGACGATCGGCAGTTTCGCCTCGGCGAGATCGCCGTCGACGACATGCAGATCGGTGCGGCAGACGCCGCAGGCGCTCACCTTGATCAGAAGTTGCCCGGTTCCGGGCCGCGGCACAGGCAGATCCGCGAGCTTGAGCGCCGTGCGCGGCGCCATGAGCTGCATCGCTTTCATCGGCGTTCATCTGCGTTCATCGGCGGCTCATTTCGCCTTCGGCTCCGTGCGCGCGTAGCGCTGCAGGAACTGGATGATTTCCTCGGTCTTCAGCTCGGGCACCGTGCGCAGCTCGCTCACACCGACCACGACATTGGCCCACGCCATGTGACCCTTCATGCGCTCGACCACGGCTGGCCACTCGCGCGGCGAGTGCAGTCGCGGATCCGGCGCGGCGTGGCACTGCGAACAGGCGATGCTGAACATCTTGCCTGCTTCGGTGCGCAGTCCCGGATGTCCCGGATCGATTTCCTTCTGACTGTGCTTCTGCAGGTAGCGATTGAGGGTCGCGACCTCCTCCTGCGACGGCGCCTGAATGTCGGCCATCATCTCTTTCATCAACTCGCCCATGTTGCCCTTGCCGTGCATGCGCCATACCATGCGCTCGACGATCGGGACCCACTTGTCGGCCGTGTGCATCTGCGGATTCGGCAGGTAATGGCATTGCACGCAGTAGCGCGCGGTCAGCCGTGCGCCTTCCGACCGCGGTTCCGGCAACTCCCGCGGCTCGATGGCGGGCGGCAGAATGCGCTCGAGCATCCTGCCGTGCGGGCTTTGCGACCAAAGATACTTTGCCTTGGCGATTTCCGCGGTATCGGAGGTTCCGGTCTCGGCGGCGGACGCGGGTGAAATGAACACAGTCGCAGCCAGTGCGGCCATCCATCCGCGGAGTGCAAGGAAAACGCTCATCACCATCTCAATTCACCCGTGCCGCGTGAATCATAACGTATGCTGTCAGGGGACAAAATAGCGCCCACCCTGGTAGATGAGCACGATGGCGATCACGAACAGGATACGGTTCAACGCGCGCCGGTAGGTCTGCGGGCTGAAGCGCCGCTGTAACCTCGAACCGGCATACAGGCCCCCGATCGCGACCGCGGTGAGCGGTATGTAGGCAAGCGCGGCCACGAGCCGGATCTCGCCGGCGAAACCCAGCGTCACCGCCTGTGTTGCCCGTCCACTGAGGAAACAAAGGTTGAGAATCTGCGTGAGGGCCGTGGTTTCCACGCCGAGCAACAGGAAATAGATCAGGAGCGGAGGCGCGGACAAGTTGACCGTGCCGGAGAAAAAGCCGCCGACCAGTCCAAACGCCAGTTCCGAACCGCGCGGGTAACGTTTGAGCCAGCGCCAGTCGATGCGGGCGAGTTGCTCCTGACAAAGGTAGGCGAAAATCATCAAGGCGAGCAGCAGGCGCAGCGGGTCGGCCGGTGCAAAGATCAGGATCTGCGCGCCGGCAAAGGCGCCGATCACCATATAAAGCGCCACCCGCCAGTGCCGGCCGAGACTCGTGCCCCAATTGCCGCCGCGTATCACATCGATGATGTTGACGACAAGGTTGGGCAGCATATTGATGACAATCGCGGTTTTCACGTCGGTCAGCAGCACCAGCAGCGGCGTCGATATCGCCGGAAAGCCGAAGCCGAAAGTGCCCTGGGTCAGCGCAGCGGCAAAAATCGTTGCGCCGATCGCCATCCAGATCGGCCAGGAGAACAGCAGCTCCGACTCCATGGAACGCGGTTACAGCATGTGGCGCTTGTCACCGCGCGCGAAGCCGAGCAGCGGTGGCACGTCCCCGCGGCCCAGCGCAATGACCTTGAAGAGTTCGCCCATCTCCGCTGGACTGGTGAGCTTCTGGACCTGGGCTGCGAGCGGCGGATAGGCGCGCGCATCCGACGCCGGCGTGCGCGCGAGGAGATCGGTGATTCCGCAGTTGATGAGAAACTGTGCCTGATTGCCATAGCCGAGCAGCTCCAGACCGGACGCGCCGGCCGCCTGCGCCATGGCGGTGAAATCGATATGGCTCGTGATGTCCTGCAGTCCCGGCAGGAAGAAGGGGTCGTCGTGTGCATGGTGGCGGTAATGGCACATCAGCGTGCCGCGCGCGCGCTGCGGGTGGTAGTACTCGCGCCGCGGAAAGCCGTAGTCGATGAAAAGCGCCACGCCGCGTTCGAGCATTTTGCCCACGCTGTGCACGAAGCTGCGCGCGACGAACTGGATTTCGGAACAGTAACCGGGCTCCGGAAAGCACGAGGCGTCGACCTGCGAGCGCAGCGCTTCCGGCAGCGGGCGGGCGGCCCAGCCGAAGCCTTCGCCCGCCAGTGCGACCCCCTGCTCGCGCAAGGACTCTCCCTCGCGACAGATCACGTGGACCGGCATCGCGTCGAGCACTTCGTTGCCGAGCACGCAGCCGCTGAAGGACGGCGGCAGCTGGTTGAGCCACGCCACGCGCTCCAGAAGATGCGGCACGCGCTCGGCCAGGGTGTCGCGGCTGCGGCTGCGGAGATCCGGCGAGAGTTCGAGAATCAGGTAACGGGCGGGAAGCGCGCCGAGCCGATCGAGTTCGGCCAGCAGCGAAGCGGCGAGCGCACCCGAACCGGCGCCCACCTCCAGGACTTCATCGCAATCCGCGGCGAGCACCTGCCGCACCTGCTGCGCGAGCGTCTGCCCGAAGAGATCGGAGATCTCCGGCGCGGTCACGAAGTCGCCGTCGCGCCCGAGCTTGCGCGCGCCTGCCATGTAGTAGCCCAGCCCCGGCGCGTACAGCGCAAGCTCCATGTAGCGGGCAAAACTGATCCAGCCGCCGCCGGCTTCGATTTCGGCTTTGATGCGTGCCGCAACACGCGCGCTGTGTTCGCGCGCCTCGGAGGAGGGCTCGGGCAGGCTCATCGGCGTTATGGTGGGTTAATCCGGTAAAATCCGCAAACCCGGTCAAGATTCGATCGCGAAAGGACATCCAGGCGCATGGCATTACCGCTGCAGGGCAAGGTGATCCTCGTCACCGGCGGCGCCAAGCGGGTCGGCGCGGCGATCTGCCGGCGATTGCATGCGGCGGGCGCCGACCTGATGGTGCATTACCGCTCGTCTGCGGCCGAGGCGCGTGCGCTTGAAGCCGAACTCATCGCGCAGCGCCCCGATTCGGTCGCACTGGCGCAGGGCGACCTGCTGAAAGTGCCCGTGCTGAGCGGGCTGGTCAAGGATACGGTCAAGGGGTTCGGCCGGCTCGACGCGCTGGTCAACAACGCTTCCAGCTTTTATCCGACTGCAGTGGGCGAGATCACGGAGAAGGCGTGGGACGATCTCATGGGAACCAACCTCAAGGCCCCGCTCTTCCTGGCGCAGGCGGCGGCGCGTGAACTCCGGAAAACCCACGGCTGCATCGTGAATATCGTCGACATCCACGCCGAGGTGCCGATGAAGAACTACCTCGTCTACAATGCGGCGAAAGGCGGCCTGCTCGCGCTCACCCGCTCGCTCGCTCGCGAGTTGGGGCCGGAAGTGCGAGTGAACGGGATTGCGCCCGGGACCATCCTGTGGCCCGAGAACGACACATGGCAGGACGAAGTGGCGCGCCAGCGCATCATCAACCAGACAGCGTTGAAGCGCATCGGCGAGCCCGACGATATCGCCATGGCAGTGGAATTCCTGATCGCGGCCGCCCCGTACGTCACCGGACAGGTGATCGCGGTCGACGGCGGCCGCAGCGTGAACCTCTAGAACCCGTGAGTCGTGAGATGGTGAGATCGGGAGGGCGGGTGCTTCTTCGCTCTGACGCTCTCACGCCCTTACGCCCTCACGGAAAGAGAGATCGATATGGATCAGCTGATAACACGTGAGATTGCCCATAGCTTGAAAGGGCGAAAACAGTCGTATGAGGCGAACAAGCTCGCCAAGCGCCTGCGGCGGCTCGCCGGCCAGGCGATCGCCGATTTCGACATGATCCGCGACGGTGACAAAGTGATGGCGTGCCTGTCCGGCGGCAAGGACAGTTACGCGCTGCTCGACGTGCTGCTGCACCTTAAGGCGCATGCACCGGTCCGGTTCGACATCGTTGCCGTCAATCTCGACCAGAAGCAGCCCGATTTCCCGGTCCACGCGCTGCCCGAATATCTTCGCGGGCTCGGGGTGCCGTTTCGCATCGTCGAACAGGACACCTACAGCGTGGTAAAGCGGGTCATACCGGAGGGCAAGACCATGTGCTCGCTGTGCTCGCGACTGCGGCGCGGCGTGCTCTACCGGGTAGCGGACGAACTCGGCGCAACCCGGATCGCGCTCGGGCACCATCGTGACGACATCATCGAAACGTTTTTCCTGAATCTCTTCTACGGCGGCACACTGAAGGCCATGCCGCCCAAGCTGGTGTCCGATGACGGCCGGCATGTGGTGATTCGCCCGCTTGCCTACTGCGAGGAACGCGACCTCGCGGCGTATGCGCAGGTTAAGCAGTTCCCGATCATCCCGTGCAACCTGTGCGGCTCCCAGGAAAACCTCAAGCGCAAGGAGATCAAGGCGCTCCTGCGTGAATGGCAAAAGCGTCACCCTGGGCGGGTGGAGACCATCCTGACCGGTATGCAGAACGTGCGGCCGTCGCACCTCCTCGACCGGAGCCTGTTCGATTTTGCCGCCCTTGCGGCCACGGGTTCGCCGTGGGCCGCTGGCGACAAGGCGATTGATATACAAGAAGATTTTGCGTAAGCGAGCGCTCACGGCACAAAATTCGGCGTGAGCCGGGTGGACCGCACCACGGCATTAAGCTGGCATTGTCAAAGTAATTTTGACATGGTAATCTCCCACGCGGAGATCGACCATGAATTGCGCGGAACGCCTCGTCGCCCTGTTCGGTAGCCAAGCGGAAGTTGCCCGCCGCTTGCGCCTCGACCGCGCCGTCGTCAACTACTGGGTGAAATCCGGCTACGTGGCGGCGCGCTGGGCGATGGAAATCGAGCACGTCACCGGCGGCCAGATCAGCGCGGCGGAAATCCTCAGTGAAGCCAATGCCAGAAAACCGGTCCGGCTGAAATCGCGGCCGGACGGCGAGATTTTTTTCGGTTCTACTCTTTCAGGGAGTGACACGATGGACAGATACGCGCCGGCAAGACGCATCAGCTCTTTTCATCCCCCCCAGCGCACGTTAATGGGGCCGGGGCCCACCGAGATCCACCCGCGCGTGCTCACCACCATGAGCCAGCC
>JACQOK010000470.1 GCA_016202565.1 Betaproteobacteria bacterium
GGGGGACTGGCCATGCTCCATTTCCCGGAACTCAATCGCGGCAAGTGCAAGACTTATCTGGTGGCGTGCGAACGCACGCGCAAGGCGCTGCTGATCGACCCGGTGCGGGACCACATCAGCCGCTATCTCGCGTTTCTCGCCTATCAGCAGCTCAAACTGGATGCGATCGTCGATACGCATACCCACGCCGATCATCCCACCGGTTCGTTCCAGTTGCGCGACCTGGCGCAGGCGCGGCTGATCATGCATCGCCGGGCGCCGGTGCCCGCAGTGGATGAACACGTGGAGCACGGCGACAACATCACGGTGGGCGATATTTCGCTCAAGGTCCTATATACGCCGGGGCACACGCCCGACAGCATCAGTCTTTACGCGGGCGACCGCGTTTACACGGGCGACGTGCTGCTGATCGGCGGCACCGGCAGGGCGGATTTCGCCGGCGGCGATGCCGGCCAGCAGTATGACGCGATCACGCAGAAGCTGTTCACGCTGCCCGGCGAGACGCTGGTGTATCCCGCGCACGATTATCGCGGCAATGCCTCTTCCACCATCGCCCAGGAAAAGAAATCCAATCCGCGCATCGCCGGGCGCACGCGCAGCGAATACGTCGCGCTCATGGCGAGCCTCAAGTTTCCCATGCCGGACAAGATCCAGGAAGTGCTGCAGCCGAACCAGTCGGCGATCGACGACGACAAGACCAAGTTTCCCGACTTGACGGAATTGAACCAGGTGCGGCAGCTCACGGCCGATGAAGTCGGGGCGATGTTCGCTTCCGGCAATCCGCCGCTGCTACTCGATGTGCGCGAGCCGAACGAATACCGCGGGGAGCTGGGGCATATTCCCGGCAGCGTGCTGATGCCGCTGCGCGAGCTGGCCAGCCGCGCGGCGGAACTGGATGCGGACCGCGGCCGGCCGATCATAGCCGTGTGCCGGTCCGGGGTGCGCAGCACCACCGCGGCCGCCATGCTCTATGGGCTGGGTTTCGAGCGCGTCTACAATCTCAAGGACGGCATGGTCGACTGGAACGACCGGAAACTCCCGGTCGAACGCTGAGTGAGACCGTGAGCAGTGAGCCCGGATGGAATGAAATGAAATCCGGGGACAGGGAAAAGCGGGAACGAAGGCCCCCCAAACAAAAACGGGCTACCCGCTGAAGCGGGGGATGCTTGGATGCGATCTCCGGAGTCGAAGCGATGGGCGACCTGAGCAGCCTGCGCATCTGGCGCGAACCTGATCTCGAAGGGCGGATGCCGTGGTATCGCGCGGTTGCAGACAACCACCGCCCGGCAAAATTCCGCATCGCGCGTTACGTTCCGGTCGCGGTGGCGCTCGACGCGCCGGAAGAGGCGCTGTGGCGGGAGCTCGAAGCGAAGACACCGGTCTTTCTCGACCTCTGGCGCCGCATCCGCAAGCGCGAGGCTGATCTTCCTGCCGCGCGCAAACCGACGCCGAATCTTGTGGACCTCTGCCGCGAACTTGCCTACCGCATGCTCGCGCACTGCAATTTCTGCCGCTACGACTGCCAGGTGGACCGGACTCAAGGCGCGAAGTTCGGCACCTGCAAGCTCGCTCACGAATCACGCGTTTCGACCTATTTCCACCACCTCGGCGAGGAGCTGGTCTACCGCGGCAGGATGGGCTCGGGAACGATCTTTTTCACTTCATGCAACATGCGCTGCGCGTTCTGCCAGAACGGCGACATCTCCACCGACAAGGACAACGGCAGAGCGGTGTCGCCGAGAACGCTCGCGACCATGGCGTGGCTGTTGCGGGTGGAAGGCTGCCACAACGTCAATTGGGTCGGCGGCGAGGTGACGATCCACTTGCACACGATCGTCGACGCGATTGCGCTGCTCGACGAGTTGCGGCCTACGGAAGAGGATCTTGCCGCGGCACTGCCGGCCAAGGCCGATTACTACCTCCGATTCGGCGTCGACGCCGAGGGCACTTATTACCGCGGCGCGTTCAACGCCCCCATGCTGTGGAACAGCAATTTCTTCATGTCCGCGCCGGCGATGAAGATCCTGCGTATTCTGATGGACGTGTGGCTGCCGGATTTCAAGTTCGGTCCGGGGCGCTGTGCGCCGCTGCTCTCCAAGACGCCGTTTTACTGGGAGACCGTCACCGAAAACTTGAGGCTCGTCCATGAATGGGGCGAGGAGTTCACCATCCGGCATCTCGTCATGCCGAATCACGTCGAGTGTTGCACGGCTCCCGTGCTGAAATGGGTGGCCGAGAACATGCCGGATGCGCCGGTCAACATCATGGACCAGTATCACCCCGACAATTTCTGCGATCCCGGTAATCCCAAGTTCAACTCCAAATACCAGGACCTCACACGGCGCATCACGCGCGACGAGCTGCGCCAGGCATTCCGCTACGGCAGGGAACTCGGCATCCGCTTCGAGTCGCTCTCCTGCGAGAAGAATTCGACCGGACTGCGGGTGTAAGCGTTGAAAAACAGGTAGCCCGGAAGGAGCGACGCGGATTCCGGGATCACGTTTTTCTTTGGGGGGCCTTCGTTCCCGCTTTTTTTGGGGGCCTTCGTTCCCGCTTTTCCCTGTCCCCGGATTTCATTTCATTCCATCCGGGCTACGTTCGCTAAGCTCTGAAAAAC
>JACQOK010000471.1 GCA_016202565.1 Betaproteobacteria bacterium
GAATAGACCCGCGCCGGCAGCGGCGAGGTGTTGGAGATTTCCAGCGTCACGAACCCTTCCCACTCCGGCTCGAAGGGCGTCACGTTCACGATGATCCCGCAGCGCGCGTAGGTCGACTTCCCCATGCACACCGTCAGCACGTTCCGCGGGATGCGGAAGTACTCCACCGTCCGGGCGAGGGCGAAGGAGTTGGGCGGGATAATGCACACCTCGCCCTTGAAATCCACGAAGGAGCGCTCGTCGAAGTTCTTGGGGTCGACGATGGTGGTGTTGATGTTGGTGAAGATCTTGAACTCGCTCGAGCAGCGGATATCGTAGCCGTAGCTCGACGTGCCGTAGGACACCAGGCGGTGGCCGTTCGCGAACTTGATCTGGCCGGGCTCGAACGGCTCGATCATGCGGTGACTCTGCGCCATGCGGCGGATCCACTGGTCAGACTTTATTGTCATGGGAGTAGGATCGAGGATTGAGTTATTAGGATTGAGGGAAGCATCTTTGGCCGTGAATTATAGGCCGCTTTAAGGCACCGGCGGAGCCGGCGCCGTTCTTCAATCCTGAATCCTCGATCCTCAATCCTGCCGTCAGGTGTTTTGGATGACGATCTTGGGAAACGCCGCGGAGTGGTCCTGCTGCCGCTCCGCGATCTGCACCGCCACGCGGCGGGCGATCTCCTTGTAGATCTGCGCCACGCGCCCGTCAGGATCGGAGACCACGGTCGGCTTGCCGGAATCGGCCTGCTCCCGGATGCCAATGTCCAGCGGCAGCGCGCCGAGCACCTCGGCGCCGTAGTCCTTGGCCATGCGCGCCGCGCCGCCCTCGCCGAAGATCCGCTCCTCGTGGCCGCAGTTGGAGCAGACATGGAGCGACATGTTTTCGACAACCCCGAGGATGGGGATGCCGACTTTCTCGAACATCTTGAACCCCTTGCGGGCATCGATCAGGGCGATGTCCTGGGGGGTGGTCACGATGATTGCCCCGGTGACCGGCACGCGCTGGGCAAGCGTCAACTGGATGTCGCCGGTGCCCGGTGGCAGGTCAACCACCAGGTAGTCGACGTCACGCCATTTGGTCTCACGCAGCAGTTGCTCGAGCGCCTGGGTCACCATCGGGCCGCGCCACACCATCGGTGTCTCGACGTCGATCAGAAAGCCGATCGACATCGCCTGCAGCCCGTGGCCTTCCATCGGTTCCAGGCTCTTGCCGTCCTTCGATTCCGGCCGTCCCCGGATGCCCAGCATCATCGGCTGGGAGGGGCCGTAGATATCCGCGTCCAGCACGCCAACGCTCGCGCCTTCGGCCGCCAACGCGAGGGCAAGGTTGACGGCGGTCGTGCTCTTGCCCACGCCCCCTTTACCGGAGGCGATCGCGATGATGTTCTTTATCCCCGGTACGAGCTTCACCCCGCGCTGCACGGCGTGGGAGACGATTTTCATCGACACATTAACGGTGACACTACCGACGTCCGGAATGCTCCTGAGCTTCGCCGCGACCTCCTTGCGGATCGGCTCGACCTGGCTCTTCGCGGGATAGCCCAGGAGGATGTCGACCGTCACATTGTTGCCCTCGACCTTGATGTTGCGCGCGGACTTGGTCGAGACGTAGTCCTTCCGCGTGTTCGGATCGATCAGTTGCTTGAGCACGTCCTGTATCTGTTGCTCGGTGACAGCCATGACAAAAATCCTCTCTCGCTGCGGGTAGGGCGGGATTATAGAACCGATCTCATCAATAGACACGGGATGCGTTGCGGACAAAACGGGATGACCGCCAGGCGCTCAGCAGGTCGGATCGAAAGTAGGGTAATTGTTCCTCCGATGCTATCACCGGCATTATGGTCTTGCCCCGCAGACCATCATCACTGACGGGAAACACATACAGGTTTGTTACAATTCAAGTTCTTTAAGTTCCGGTTGTGAAATGAAAAAGCGCCGCATTCTGGTCACTTCCGCCCTGCCCTACGCCAACGGCGCGATTCATCTCGGCCACCTGGTGGAGTACATCCAGACCGACATCTGGGTGCGCTTTCAGCGCATGCAAGGGCACGAAGTGCATTACGTCTGCGCTGACGACACCCACGGCACCCCGGTCATGCTGCGGGCCGAGCAGGAAGGGGTCGCTGCCGAGCAGTTGATCTCGCGCATGCACGAAGAGCACAGTCGGGACTTCCATGGATTCCATATCGGTTTCGACAATTACTATTCCACCCATTCGCCGGAGAATCGCGAGCTGTCATACGAGTTCTACCGGCGCCTGAACCAGGCGGGGCTCATCGACAAGCGGGCGATCGAGCAGTACTACGACCCGGTGAAGAACATGTTTCTGCCCGACCGCTTCATCAAGGGCGAGTGCCCCAAGTGCCACGCCAAGGACCAGTACGGGGACGCCTGCGAAGTGTGCGGCACCACCTATTCGCCGACCGAGCTTATCGGTCCCTATTCGGCGATTTCGGGTGCGGCGCCGATCAAGAAGCAGTCCGAGCACTATTTCTTCAAGCTCGGAAAGTGCACGGAGTTTCTGAAACGCTGGACCCGCTCGCCGGGCACCTTGCAGACCGAGGCGGCCAACAAGCTGGACGAGTGGTTCAAAGCGGGGCTCACCGACTGGGATATCTCGCGGGACGCGCCCTATTTCGGCTTCGAGATCCCGGATGCGCCCGGCAAGTACTTCTATGTCTGGCTCGATGCGCCCGTGGGCTACTTCGCGAGCTTCAGGAATCTGTGCGAAAAGCGAGGCATCGATTTCGATGCGTTCACGGACGCCGTCAAGAGCCGGGATGGCGGCACCGAGATGATCCACTTCATCGGCAAGGATATCCTCTACTTCCACGCGCTGTTCTGGCCGGCGATGCTCGAAAGCGCGGGCTTCCGCACGCCCACGCACGTCTTCGCCCACGGCTTTCTCACCGTAAACGGAGAGAAGATGTCCAAGTCGCGCGGGACCTTCATTACCGCCGAAAGCTATCTCAAGCAGGGCCTCAATCCCGAGTGGCTGCGTTATTACTACGCCGCGAAGCTCAATTCCACGATGGAGGACATCGACTTGAGTTTCGACGATTTCGTCGCGCGAGTGAACAGCGACCTCGTCGGGAAGTACGTCAACATCGCGAGCCGAACGACCGGGTTTCTTACCAAACGTTTTAGAGGAAAAATACGACGACTCGAACTATCTGCCGACGAGGTGGATCGATTTACACACGTAATCAACATTGTAAATCAAGGATTTTACCGTCCCGATTATAAGATCCCCCAAGAGTTCTTCACCGATTTTTTTGCAACATTCCGTCCAGCAGGCATTCGAGACCTGTACGACCAAAGAGAATTCGGCAAAGCAACTCGCGCCGTAATGTTCGCTGCTGATTTCGCTAATCAGTACTTTAACGAATTCAAACCTTGGGAGCTTGCTAAGGGTAACAAACAGAATTGGGCTCCATGGGATCAAAGTAAGGTCACGGAGGAAGACCTAAATGATTTGTTGCACTGGACCTGCAGCATGTCACTTGAGGCATTTCGTCTTCTGACGCTCTATCTAAAGCCTATTCTTCCCAATATTGCTGAGGCGGTTGAGGCTCTCTTGAATGTTCCTCCGTTAACTTGGGCTCATGAACACGCTCCGCTTCGAGAGGATCACCAAATCGGTTCCTACCGACATCTCGTTCAACGCGTCGACTCTAAACAGATCGACGTGCTTATCGAGGCCAACAAGGAGACCATGCAGCCCGCGGCGCCCTCGCCAACACGCCACGCCGAGCATCAGGTCCACGCAGAGGAAAAAGTGGAAACCGCTCCCACCATCAACATCGACGATTTCAGCAAGATCGACCTGCGCGTCGCGAGGATCGTCAGCGCCGAGCACGTCGAGGGCGCGGACAAGCTCCTCAAGCTCACGCTGGACCTCGGCGGCGAGACGCGCACCGTGTTTGCAGGCATCAAGTCGGCTTACGACCCGGAGAAGCTGAAAGGGCGCCTCACCGTCATGGTCGCGAACCTCGCGCCGCGCAAGATGAAGTTCGGCGTTTCCGAAGGCATGGTGCTCGCTGCTTCGGGTGATGGGCCCGGGCTCTTCCTGCTCTCCCCGGATTCCGGCGCCCAGCCGGGAATGCGCGTGAAATAGGGAACCGCCAAGACGCCAAGGCCGCCAAGAAAGGCGACAAGAAATTCAGAAACACGGAAACTGCGAAGTCATTGAGACAAGCGGGTGGTTCCCGCAGTAATGAAGGCTTTTTCTCCGTGGATCGTTTGATTTGAGAACTTGATTCTCTTGGCGCTCTTGGCGTCTTGGCGGTTCAAATTGTTTGAATGAACGACATGCGCATCGAAAAGATTGAAGCGATTGCGATTGAAATCCCGCTGAAGAAGAACTTCGGTGGCAGCACCTATGCGGTGCTCAAGCGCTGCACCGTCATCACGCGCGCGCGCACCGACGACGGTCTCGTGAGCGAGGTCTACAACGGTGACAACCGCGAGCACGGCCGCGAAATCGTGCGCTTGATCCAGGACGAGCTGGCGCCCCTGATCAAAGGCATGAGCATCTTCGAGAGCGAACGCATCTGGGAAAAAATGTTTGCCCTCACCCACACGAGCCGCGACCGCAAGACCTTGCTCGAGGCCATCGCGTGTGTGGATTGCGCGGTGTGGGACCTCATCGGCAAGGCGCTCGGCAAAAGCGTGTGCGCGCTACTCGGCGGCTATCGCGACCGGCTGCCGATCATCTCCATCGGCGGCTATTACATGGCGGGCAAGACGCTCGCCGATATCGGCCGCGAGATGGAAATGTACCGCGAGGCGGGGATGGCGGGCTGCAAGTTCAAGGTCGGCGGGCTCACGCCTGAAGAGGATGCCGAGCGCGTGGAGGCCGCGCGCAGAGCCGCCGGCAGCGACTTCATCCTGATGGTGGACGCGAACCGCGGCTGGAACGCGCCGGATGCAATCCGCTTTGCGCGGCTCGTCGAGCACCTCGACATCCGCTGGTTCGAGGAGCCCTGCCACTGGTACGACGACGCAGCTCTGATGGCGCACGTGCGGCAGGCGACCCGCATACCGGTCACCGCCGGCCAGTGCGAGATCACCAGCCACGGTGTGCGGCGCCTCGTCGACGCCGGCGCCGTCGATTTCGTCAACTTCGACGTTTCCGAAGGCGGCGGCGTGACCGACTGGCGGCGCGCCACGGCGCTCTGCGGTGCGGCCGGCATTCAAATGGCGCACCACGAGGAACCGCAGATCGCGCAACACCTGCTTGCTGCAGTGCCGCACGGCACTTATCTTGAGTGCTTCGCCGACCCTGAACGTGACCCGGTATGGCAGAACATGTGGGTGAACCGACCCGTCATCAGGGATGGCACGTTCCAGGTGACGCCAGACCCGGGGTTTGGTATTGCGCTTGATCAAGACATGATCCGCAAATACCGGTTAGACTAGATATTCCACATTCATAATAATCTGCCGGCCTACAGCTGGTGGAATTTGCTGGTATCTGATGACCGACCGGCAGAATCGCACAATAATCTGCAGCGTGCTGTTCCTCGACATCGTCGAGTACTCGCGCAAGCCTGTCGCTGAACAGATCAAGCTCAGAGACCGCTTCAACGCATTGCTTTCCGACGCCCTGCAGAGCGTTGCACCTAATGACCGCGTCATACTCGACACCGGTGACGGCGCGGCAGTGAGTTTCCTCGGCGACCCGGAAGACGCCTTATTCATGGCCTTGACGGTGCGCGACTCGCTCGCCGAAGCGCCGACAGCGACGGACCCGGCGCTCGCGATGCGCTTCGGCATCAATCTCGGGCCGGTGAAACTGGTCAAGGACCTCAACGGCCAACCCAACATCATCGGCGATGGCATCAATGTTGCTCAGCGCATCATGAGCTTTTCCGAGCCGGGCCAGGTTCTAGTATCGCGCTCGTATTACGAAGTCGTGTCGCGCTTGTCGGAGGAGTATTCGCGCCTGTTCCACTACGAGGGGTCGCGGACCGACAAGCATGTACGCGAGCACGAGGTTTATGCTGTGGGCGTGGGCAGCGCCGTTCTGAAACGGCCCACCCCAACATACGGCGTTCGTGGTTCCAGGATGCATGGAAGGGGCACGGCGGTCATCAGACGACTAACCGAAACCACGACAACCCTCGGAAACAACCTGCGCCGCAGGCCGCGGTTCGTTACGGCGCTCACCGTGGTGATGATTGTCTCCACTGCCGGAGTCGTGCGCGGTAATCGAGAAAGGAGGGACCCGATGGTCGCCGAGGCACAGCGGACTGCCGTACAGCCCGCAGCCTTGACTGAGAAAACAATTGCGGCACCGGTCGAGACCACCGAGGCCGCGGCAGTGCCCCGCACCACCTCGCCGGAGGAGAAAAAGACCCCGACGGAAACCGCGCAAGCAACGGCACCTCCCGCGTCTGCGGGAAAAAAAACCGGCGCTGCGGATACTCCAGTGCTGATGCTCGCAATCTCGCCTTGGGGAGAAATCTATGTCGACGGCAGGAAACGGGGAGTGAGCCCACCACTGCGCAACATACAGGTCGCCCCGGGCAAGCACAAAATCGAGATCAGGAACGGCGAATATCCGAGCCACATCGAAACAATTGACGCCAAACCTGGTAGCCGAATCAGAGTCAAGCACAAGTTTCAGTGAAGGAGGACAATATGAACGTGGAGCGAACATTGATATTGGCGGTAACTGTTACCGTTTTGTATGGATGCGCTGCGATCCAGCCGGATGGAGAACCTTCCGCCGGTGACCGGCAGGAGGCAGAACAGGATCCCGCCGCGGGCCTCCGCAAGGGCGAGCGCAATCTCGCAGCAGGAATTCGCAACTACGAAGACGGTGAATACAACCAAGCCGCGAAAACGCTCGAGGCTAGCCTGAAATTCGGCCTCAGCGATTCGGATCAGGTCACGGCGCACAAGTATCTCGCGTTCATTTACTGCGCTTCGGAACGCGCTGCGAAATGCCGCGGCCATTTCCGCATGGCGCTCACCATCGATCCTGCGCTTGAACTCGCGCCGGCGGAAGCCGGGCATCCGGTCTGGGGCCCGGTGTTCCGCAGTGTCAAGACTCAACACTGACCCTCATTTCGGCGCTGGTGCCATGAAACTCCGTAAACTTGGTCGCTACGAGCTCGTTACTGAGCTCGGCCATGGCGCGATGGGCATCGTCTATCGCGCGACTGATCCCGTCCTCAACCGCGTGGTCGCGATCAAGACCATCAACATGGCGCTCAAGCAGGACGAAATAGCCGAGTACGAGGCGCGCTTCTACCAGGAAGCGCGGGCGGCGGGGGGGCTCAATCATCCCAACATCGTCACCGTTTACGATATCGGCAAGACTGGGAGCATGGCCTACATGGCGATGGAATACCTGGAGGGCGACGAACTGCGGGTCTTGCTTGCGCCCGGCGCACCGCTGCCCTTGATGCAGGCCGTCGATATCGCAACCCAGGTCGCCGACGGACTCGCCTATGCCCATGAGCACGACGTCGTGCATCGCGACATCAAACCCGCCAACATCATGATCACGCAAGGCGGACTCGCGAAGATCACCGATTTCGGCATCGCGCGCATGCGCTCCGCCAAAGTGGTCACCCAAACCGGCGTCGTGCTCGGCTCGCCCAAGTACATGTCGCCGGAACAGGTGCTCGGCAGACGCGCCGAGGCGCGCTCCGACATTTTCTCGCTGGGTGCCGTCCTCTACGAAATGCTGACGGGGAAAGCCCCCTTCCTCGGCGCTGATGTGCACGCGATGATGTTCCAGACTCTGAATCTGGTGCCACCACCGCCAAGCACCTTCAATCCGGCGGTGCCGGCCATGCTCGACCTTATAGTCGCCAAGATGCTGGCGAAAGCGCCGGATGATCGATATTCGAGCGCGCGCGAACTTGCCGCCGATCTGCGAGAATGCAGGAAGTTGGTCGATATTCCCTCGTTGTGGCCGCCGGCACCTGCTGCAACAGTGCCACAGGCCCGCTCCAAGGGCGATTCCGAATCTGCCGCGCCGCTGCTGGCCAACCCCTACCCCAGCACCCGGCGCGAAGACGTCGAGCAAGGCGCGCTGGATCCATCGCCGACCCTCGGCCTTGCGAAGAGCTTCGACTCGCTCGATGCGGCGAGGCGGCTTGCCGAGAAAACCGGCGCAATGCACGTGATAGACGAATTCATTCAGACGGAGGGCCAGCATCGTGCGGAAGCGACCACGGAAAGCGCCGCGCTGGTCGTAGCAGCGACGCCGAGCGCGCTTGGAGGAGGCTGGAGCCGACGAGACCGGGTGACTTTCGCAGCGAGCGTTGCCGTAGCGACGGCCGTCGCTGCCACCATCGTATTGCTTTGACCTGGAGCGCTCATCGGTACGATGTCTGGCTTCGCGGATAGTGCACGGCGAGGAATGCGGACGCGCTCACGCATCCAGATTCTGCTCTTTTTTCTGACACTGCTGGTTCCCCCGTTCGCCCGCGCCGCGTACGATGTCGAATGGGTCGAGTTTCCTGCATTAAAGGCGTTCAACGGCGAGGCCGTACAATTGAGTGCGCTGCAGTTCCGGCCGAAAGGATCGGGCCCGATCCCGGCGGTCGTCCTCCTGCACGGCTGCAGCGGCATGTACACCCCGTCGGGATACATTACGGCCTCTTATCGCCGCTGGGCGGAAATGCTGAGCGAGGAAGGCTACGTCGCCCTGCTGGTCGACAGCTTCAGACCGCGCGGTCACTGGTCGATCTGCGAACTGCAGAAGCGGCCCATCCGGGAAAGCCGCGAACGCGTGGAAGACGCCTACGCCGCCGCGCAATGGTTGCACCGTCAATCCTACGTTGCCAGCGACCGCATTGGATTGCTCGGCTGGTCGAACGGCGGGACGGGGACGCTCTATAGCATGCGCCCGGGCAGCAAGATGGAACCCGGGTTCCAGGCCGCCGTCGCGTTTTATCCGGGATGCCGCACGTTATCGGGCGCAAAGACCCCTTATCGGCCCTACTCGCCGCTGCTGATCCTGAGCGGCGAGGCCGACGACTGGACCCCGGCCGAGCCGTGCAAGCAACTGGCCGCCATCGCGCAGAAGGAAGGCGCATCGCTTGAAATCATCACCTATCCGGGCGCCCACCACAGCTTTGACAGAATTGGGCTTCCGGTCCTCTACCGTCCGAACGTGCGCAACCTCAACAAGCCGGACCGCCTCGGCGCCACCGTCGGGGAACATCCGCAGGCGCGAGAGGACGCGGTGAAACGAACGCTGCGATTCTTCGCGCGCACGCTGAAAAACTGAAAGCGCGTGACAGAACAAGATCTCCCCTCTTCCAGATCACTTTGGTGTCGGTAGTTCCTGGCGGAAAAAAAGCGCACAATATGCCGACCGGATAGCGCCTCGGCTGTGTGGAATCGCACCCCTGCCATTCACGCGACTGAGACGCGAGAATCGGCTACCTCACCGAAGGCATGGAACGGCGATCCCGCGATCAGGAACTGGCGGAGGCCCTGGAACAGCAGCAGGTCACCAGCGAGATTCTGCGCGTTATCGCCAACTCGTCGGTCGACTCGGGGCAGGTGTTCGAGATGATCGTGCGCAACGCGGTCGCGTTGTGCGGAAGCCTGTTTGCCAATGTGTTTCGTTACGACGGCGAGCTGCTGCACTACGTCACCAGCCACAACACGGGACCGGGATACGTGGAACTGCTCCAGTCCAAATACCCGATGCGTCCCGACATTTCCCAGGTATCGGGGCGGGTAATACTCAGCAGATCGATCGTCAGGCTGGAGGATGCTCGTGCCGATCCGGACTACGACCAACGATTCCCCACGGCAATGGGCTGGCGGCGAATGCTGGGTGTGCCGATGCTGCGGGAGGGCAGGCCGCTCGGCGTGATTGTGGTCGGCTGGGCCGAGTCCGGACCGGTCCCCAAGGCCCAGGAAGAGTTGCTAAGTACCTTCGCCGATCAGGCCGTGATCGCCGTCGAGAACGTGCGCCTCTTCCACGAATTGCAGTCACGGAATCGCCAGATCACCGTAACGCTCGAACAGCAGACGGCGACGGCCGAGATATTGCGCGTGATCAGCAGCTCGCCGAGCGACGTGCTCCCGGTTTTCCAGACGATTGCGCGCAATGCGGTCGCGCTGTGCGGAAGCCTGTTTGCCAACGTATTCCGTTACGACGGGGAGCTGCTGCACTACGTCACCAGCCACAACGCGGGACCGGCCTACGCGGAACTGGTCCTGTCGAAGTACCCAATGCGTCCGGACTTATCCCAAGTATCCGGGAGGGTCGTGCTCAGTAAATCGGTGGTCCGTTTGGAGGATGCGCGTGCCGACCCGGACTATGATCAAAAATTCACGGTGACCACGGGCTGGCGACGACTGCTGGGGGTGCCGATGCTGCGGGAGGGCAAGCCGATCGGGGCGATCGCAGTGGGCTGGGCGGAGGCCGGACCGGTCCCGAAGACGACCGAGGAGCTGCTCAAGACCTTCGCCGAACAGGCGGTAATCGCGGTCGAGAACGTCCGCCTGTTCGACGAGATCCAGGACAAGGGGCGCCAACTCGAACTCGCCAACACCTACAAGTCGCGCTTTCTCGCCGCCGCGAGCCACGATCTGCGGCAGCCGCTGCACGCCCTGAATATGTTCGTGGGCCAGTTGCACGCCGAGCCCGTTCCCGCGGAGCGGTCCCGCCTCGTCGCGCGGATCGATGCGGCCGTCGGCGCGATGAACGAACTGTTCAACTCGCTTCTCGACATGTCGAAGCTCGAGGCCGGCGTGCTCGAGGTGAACCTGACGGAGTTTCCCGTCGAGCGCGTTTTGAGGCAGATCGAGACGACCTTCGCCGGGGCCGCTCGCGAGAAGGGGCTGCGGCTCGACGTGGTATCGAGCGGCGCCTGGGTGCGCAGCGATTTCATTCTGCTGGAAAGAATCCTTCTCAACCTGGTATCCAACGCCGTGCGCTACACCGCTCGCGGCGGGGTGGCCATCGGCTGCCGCCGCCGCGGGGAACGGCTGCGGCTGGACGTATGGGACAGCGGCCCGGGCATACCGGAGGATCAGCACCGCAACATTTTCCAGGAGTTCTACCAGCTCGCGGGTCCGGGTACGGCTCGCCGGGGCGGGCTCGGCCTGGGGCTCGCGATCGTCGACCGCCTGGGCAGTCTCCTCAGCCACCCTATCGAGATAAGCTCGACGCTCGGCAGGGGCTCGCGCTTTTCGGTATCGGTCCCGGTGGTCGCGCAACCGAGCGGGCTGCAAGGGGCGCCCGTTTCACCGGCAGCGGTCACCGATCCCGTGGCCGGCAAGCTCATCGTCGTGATTGATGACGATGCGCTCGTTCTCGATGGCATGGGCGGAATCCTGCGCAGTTGGGGCTGCAGCGTCGTGACCGCAGCAACGGGCACCGCGGCGCTTGCGCGGCTCAAGGAAACGGGTCAACGGCCCGACGCGATCGTTTCCGACTATCGTCTCGCTGGCGGGAAGACCGGCATCGAGGCCATCGAATGCCTGCGCAGCGCGATGGGCGCGGCGATCCCGGCCTTTCTCATCAGCGGCGACACTTCGCCCGAACGGCTGCGGGAAGCGAAGGGGAGCGGACACCATTTGCTGCACAAGCCTGTGCCGCCAATGGCGCTGAGGGCCATGCTCAATCGACTCCTGAAAGCCACCGAGGGGGCCGGCGAGTCCACTCAGGCGGGGAGAGCCTGACCTACCCGCTGCCGCGCTGCGGATCGACACCCCGTGCCGCGGCGGCCATGACTGCCTCGGTGCGGTTGTCCGCCTTCAGCGCCTTGAGTATGGCGGTGACGTGATTTTTCACCGTCGGCTCGGCAAGATTGAGCAGCCGACAGATTGCCTTATTGCTCCGGCCTTGCATCATCAGGGTGAGCACCTCCATCTGCCGTTCGGTCAGTCCGAGATCGGCGGCCGTCACTTGCCGTCCAGACCGCGGGGATGCCGTCGGCGACTGCGGCGGTGTCGGACCCTGGCGGGTGAGAATTTCGGGCGGAATGTACATGCCCCCGGAGAAGATCAGATTGAGCGCACTGAGCATGACTTCACGCTGCGCTGACTTCGGAATGAAGCCGAGCGCGCCGAGTTCGAGCGCCTTCGCGACGCTGTCCCGGTCGTGTTGCGCCGAAAGCACTACGACGGCAACGGCCGGATAGCGCTCGCGCAGTTCGGCGAGGATCTCGAAACCGTCCCGATCGGGCAAATTCAAGTCGAGAAGGATCAGGTCAAAAGCCGCACCCTGATCGATGAGTCGCGCCGCCCCGCGCCAATCCGCCGCTTCGGCAACGGACACGTCATCGCCCTTCAGCTCCTTCAGAACGCCACGCAACGCTTCCCGAATCAAAGCGTGATCGTCGATGACGAGAATCTTCATGCTGAGCGGACTTTCCCCTTCTGCACTGCCAATGATACTTCAGTACTGGGACCGACGCGTTCCTCCTCAAATATTGTGTCGCCGCAATTACTTGAAAGTTAAAGGTGTCCCCTCGAGGTCGTGGGCTCCTGCGACCAATGTACCAAGACGTCTGACGGATTTTTTCCATCCCGCACCGGCGCCACACTCTACACGTCGCGTGAAATATGGTCGCGGCGCCTTTTAGAGAGGCAAGAACATGCAACCGTTGCTGACTACGAAAGCGCTCTACGGCGATACAAGCGCGGCGATTCATCCATCCGACCTTGTCAAAGGAGTACGCAAATGAAAACACCATATGCAATGTTCACCAAGATTGTGCTGTTCGTCATCGGTGTGCTGGGGGTCCCATTCGCTCATGCGCAGCAAGTGGCTGTGGCTTCCGGCGACGTGAAATGGGTTAACGCGCCGGCGTCGCTGCCGCCGGGAGCCAAACTCGCGATGCTAAAAGGTGATCTCGCCAAGGACGGAACGCTCGCGTTTCGACTGAAGCTTCCGGCGGACTATAGGCTCATGCCGCACTCGAGCCCGGCGATCGGTCGCCTGCTTGTGGTGTCCGGCACGTTCAACCTAGGTGCGGGAGAAAAGTTCGACGCCGCTCGCACCATTCCCCTGTACGCGGGGTACATGCACTGGCCGGACAAGAGCCCGTCTTTTGCGTGGACCAAGGAGGAAACCGTCATTGAGATCGAAGGCTTCGGGCCTTTCGCGGTTTCTTACGTCAACCCGGGCGATGATCCTGTGAAGAGGAAGAAGTAATTGAGCCGTTGTCCGGAATGCGTTCCGTCGATGACTTGAACAAGAAGTGTGTCTCCGGGTCCGCTTCCTCATACGGGGCGGACCTGGGATGCCCTTGGTCGAATTCGCGACACGGAGGCAAAGATATGCAAACCGTGCTGACGACGGTTGTGACGTGGCTTTCCATCAATGCCGGGTTGCCGGCGATCTACGACCACCCGCGGATCGAGTTCGTCTCGCCGGCGAAAATGTACGCCGTCCGCATCGGCGGCCACGTGTCGGGGCACTCGCCGGGCTCGGTGGCCACGGCCGTCCACGAGGGGCGGAGCGATGAGGGTCACCATGTCGAAGCGCTCTACGACGACAGGAGCCGGACGATTTACCTGCCCGAGGGCTGGACGGACACTACGCCTACAGAGATCTCCGTGCTCGTGCACGAAATGGTCCATCACCTGCAGAACGTGGCCGGCTTGAAATACGAATGTCCGCAGGCGCGGGAGAAGCCTGCCTACGTGGCGCAGGACAAGTGGCTGGCGCTGTTCGGTCGCAACCTCGTGGACGAGTTCAAGCTCGATCCGATGACCGTGCTGGTGCGCACAAACTGCATGTACTGATTGACGGACCGAGCAGGACAGAGTGCAAAGGCTCTCCCGTCTCTGGCGAATGCGTTCGCCCCCTGGCGGTTCAGCTTTTCGCGAGGAACGCGAGCGCGGCAGCGGCGAAGGCGAGGCCCGCCGCCTTGCGCGCCGTAAACGGCTCGCGGAGGATCACGAGCCCCAGCGCCGCGGTGACGACGAAGCTCATCTGCGCGATCGGCACCAGCACGCTCGCTTCGCCGCCCGCGAGGCTGCGCGCGAAGTTGTAGAGCGCGACGAATATGAAAAGGCCCGCTCCCGTGCCCCACAGCATGGCGGTTCCGGCCTCGAGCGTGCCGGTGGCAAAACCGTAGAGCACGATGGCCGGCGCGAAGCACCAGACCTGCACCATCAGGAAATGGCGAGCCGGCACGCCCGCCGCGGCGGCGCGTTTGTAGACGAGGTCCGTCAGCCCGTAAAACAGCATCGCGCCGAGCGCGTGTTCGACGCCGGGCGTCACTCGCCGCTCCGTCTAGCTCTCATCGCGCCAACCGGTCGCCACCCGCGGGGTTGTCACCGCCCCACAATTCTTTCTTGCTATTTTTTTCAGGATTTCCTCTGCATCCTTAGCGTCCTTGGCGGCTAAGCTTTTTTTGAAGCAATCGCGGTGAGGATGCCCTGCATGATCGCGAGCGGCGTCGGCGGGCAGCCTGGCACGGCGACATCCACCGGAATCACGTTCGATACGCGCCCGCAACTTGCGTAGCTTTCGCCGAAGATGCCGCCGGTGCAACCGCAGTCGCCAAGAGCGACGACGAGCTTGGGTTCCGGCGTTGCCTCATAGGTGCGCTTGAGCGCGGTTTCCATGTTGCGCGACACCGGACCGGTGACAAGCAGCAGGTCGGCATGCCGGGGGCTCGCGACGAACTTGATCCCCAGTCCTTCCAAGTTGTAGTACGGGTTATTGAGCGCGTTGATCTCCAGCTCGCAGCCGTTGCACGAACCGGCGTCAACGTGCCGGATGGTCAGCGCGCCTGCAAACCGTTCGAGGATATCGGCCTGAAGCCGCTGCGCGGTAACGCGCAGCGCTTCATCCGTTTCCGGCGGCGCCTCGGTCTTGATCCCGGTCGTTACAATCTGCTTGAGCAGTTGATACATGACATTAAATGCGAATTAACCGCCAAGGCGCCAAGAAAAACCAAAACAAAATAGCAAAACCAAAAGAGGTCCTGCTCATCGGGACAAGTCTGCTTCGCATCAACTTCAGTCTACTTCCCAGTTTCCTTTTCATATATTTTGCCTTGGCGTCCTTGGCGTCTTGGCGGTTCATGTTTTTCACAAGTCTTGCCCGCTGTAGGACAGATTGAACGATTTATTGATCAGCGGAAAATCCGGCACGATGTTGCCCAGGACCGCGCGTTCGAGCAGCGGCCAGTTCTGCCACGACGGGTCGTGCGGATGGAGCCGCCGGATGCGGTTCCCCGCACCTGTTTCGAGCGCGATCAGCACCTCCCCGCGCCAGCCCTCGACCCAGCCGACGCCGAAGGCGTTCTCGGGCGCGTCCGGCACCGGCGCAACGATGTCGCCCGCCGGCAGGCCGGACAGGATCAGGCCGATCAGCCGCAGCGATTCGGCGATTTCCTCGAAGCGCACCGTGACGCGCGCGGCCACGTCGCCGTTGCGGTGAGTCACCATGCGTACGTCGAATTCGTCATACGGAGCGGGCGGGAACTGCACGCGCAAATCCCACGCCACCGCGCTGGCGCGGCCCGCAAGTCCGGTCAACCCCATGCGGTCGGCGAGATCGGGTTTTACCCGGCCGCAGCCGATGAAACGATCCTGCAGCCCGGCGTGCTCGTCGTAGATGTTCTTGAGCACTGCCACCGCTCTGCCGATCTCGTCGATTTCCGTGCGTATCCTGGCGATGCCGGCGGCATCGATATCCCGTGCCACACCGCCGGGCACGATGGCGTCCATCAGATAGCGATGGCCGAACAGCGCATGGCTCACGCGCAGCCAGTCTTCTCTCAGCCGGGAAAACTGCGCAAGCCCGAATGCAAGCCCTGCATCATTGCCGAGAAAACCCAAGTCCCACAGGTGCTGGCCGACGCGTTCGCGCTCGAGCAGCAGCGCGCGCAGCCACAGCGCCCGCGGCGGCGGCGAGACGCTGGTGACGCCTTCCACCGCCATTGCATACGCCCAGGCATACGC
>JACQOK010000472.1 GCA_016202565.1 Betaproteobacteria bacterium
AGTAGAAGCAGCAGGTATTCGTGGACAACCGCGCGTGGGCCGGCGGCTCCATCGGCACGGAAGCCGCCGTGAGGTCCGCTCCCGACGGCTACACCATGGTGCTCGCTTCGACCTCGGAGATCGCGGTCAATCCCGCGCTCTACACCAGGCTCGCCTATGACACGGTGCGCGACCTCGCAGCGGTGGCGATGGTAGCCTCCACGCCGATCGTCGTCATCATGCATCCTTCGATGCCGCTCAAAACGGTGAAGGATCTCGTGTCGCTCGCGCGGCAGCGGCCGGGCGACATCAACGTCGCCTCCGCCGGCAATGGCACCTTCACTCACCTGTCGGGGGAACTGTTCCGCTCCATCGCCGGCGTCACCTGGACGCACGTGCCTTACAAAGGCGCGCCGGCAGCGCTCGCCGATCTCGTGAGCGGCCAGGTGCAGGTCATGTTCTCCTCGCTCCCCGCCGCGGTCGGGCTCATCAACAGTGGCCGCCTCAAGGCGCTTGCGGTCTCTACTGCGAATCGTTCGGATACACTCGCCCAGGTGCCAACCGTCATGGAGTCCGGCGTCCCGGGATACGAAGTGGTGTACTGGTACGGGCTGTTCGTGCCGGCGGCGACTTCGAGGGAGACCATCGCGCGGCTCCACAGCGAGATCGCACAAGCGCTGCGCACTCAGGATGTGATAGCGAGCCTCGCCAAGCAGGGTGCGACCCCCGGCGCCATGTCGCAAGCGCAGTTCGCCGACTTCGTGAAGTCCGAAGCCGCGAAGTGGGGCAAGGTCGTCAAAGCCTCCGGGGCGAAAGTCGACTGACTCAACGGGTTACGAAAGCGAATGTCCGGACAGCTCCGGACCGCCTGTCCGTAAACTAGACCGGCATCGGTTTGCCGTTGCCGAGCGTGATCCAGCCGCGGATGATCCGATAGAGCACCCAGATCCCGACGATCACGCCGATCACCCAGGCGAGCGGGATGCCGATGAAGGTCAGAATCAGCACGACCATAATGAGCACCCACAGCAGCGCGTACCAGAACGTGCGGATCTGCCAGCCGAAGTGCGAATCGAGGAACGTGCCGCGCGTATCGCTCCGTTTCACGTAATTGATGATGACCGCGATGATCGACGGCCAGCCGGTCAGGAAAGCGGTAACGATGAAGGCACTGCCGAGTATCCCCATCAGCGCGCTGAATGCGTGCAGGCCGTAGATGACGTGGGTGAGCCGAACCAGGCTCTCGGGTGGCGCCACTGCGCCGCTTGCAGCGTCGATGTCAGCCATGTTCAGAACCTATAGGTTCTATTCTTTCGTCTTGTCCAACAGTTCCGTTGCGAGCGCTTGCCACTCTTTATCGAGCGGACCGCGTGCGCGCTCGCGGCCGGCGCGCTCGTACCAGTAGTCGGCATTGGAAAGATCGCCTTCTCTGCGGTGCAGATAGGCGTGCACTGCTGCCGCGATTCTCCCTTTCTGCGATTGCGCGATCTTGTGCGCGCGGTCCCAGTTGCCGTGCGCCTCGTGCCACAAGGCTTCCAGCAACTCGCTCAATCCCGCCGGCGGTGTCCTGGCGGAAAGGGACTTTCGAAACTCGGCAAGCTCCATAACGCGCATTTTCGGTCAGCCCTTGCCGTTTGTCACGGCGCCTTCAAATTCCTGCGGTTTTTCTGTTACCCTTGCATATTATCGGTGTGTTTTTTTTTTGCGAGTAATGAGGCAATTATGGCTGTGAACCCGAATGAAAGGGCGATCGACGTAAAGATGGACCCCGCGGCGCTCTACCGTGAAGAGATTTTTACCGACCGCAAAGTCGGCACCATTCGCACGCTGACCCCGGTCAAGAGCGACGGGTCGCCGGATGCGAGCCGAAAAATCGTCTACGCGGGTGAAGCCCAGATCCTCACCAACGCCGGGCCGCTACCCATCAATTTCGAAATCGACGCCAAGTCGCTCGAGGACGCGGCGCAGAAGTTTGCCGGCGCGGCGAAGGAAGCAATCGAGCACACGATGCGGGAACTGCAGGAGTTGCGCCGCCAGGCCGCCTCCTCCATCGTCGTTCCGCAAGGCGGGATGGGGGGTCTGGGGCCCGGCGGCGGGAAGATCCAGTTGCCCTGAACAGGGCTGCAACCCGAGGCGTATCCCAACGGCATGCCTCCCATAACCGCGGGGCGACCTGTCGCGCCGCGGCACAGATCTCCCGCGCGGCCCCACTTGCGCCTGCCGTCCGCATCGTGCAAACTGGTTTCACGCCAATAGCTGCACAACCCGCCGGCGCACCCGCGCGTGGCATTCAATGGAGGAGCATCACCGTGAAACCCGTTCTGGCCGGCGTAGCGCTGGCAATCCTGTCGATCGTGCTGCCCGCGACCGTCGTCGCGCAGTCTTATCCCACCAAACCGGTTCGAATAGTCGCGCCGTTTCCACCCGGGGGCACTTCCGACACCATCGCGCGCATCCTGGGACAGAAGCTCACCGAAGCCTGGAAGCAGCAGACCATCATCGACAACCGCGCGGGCGTGGCCGGCAGCCTGGGATCGGCAGTGGCGGCAAAGTCGCCTGCCGACGGCTACACGCTGCTCGTGGGCAACGTCGGGCCGGTGGCCATCAACCACAACGTCTACAAGAACGTCGGCTATGACCCGCTCAAGGATTTTGCGCCGATCACGCTCGCCGTTACGGCGCCGCAGATCGTCGTGGTCCATCCGTCCGTGCCGGCGAAGACGTTTACCGAATTCACCGCGCTGGTGAAAAAGCACAAGGGCAAGATCAACTACGGTTCCAGCGGACCGGGAAGCATTTCGCATCTTTCCGCCGAGCTTTACAAGCAGATGACGAACAGCGACATGCTGCACGTCCCGTTCAAGGGCTCAGCCCTCATCACCACCGCCCTCCTGTCAGGCGAGGTGGATGTGGTGTTCTCCGACATGGCCGTCGTGCTGCCGCATGTCCAGGCCGGCAAGCTGCGCGCGCTCGCCGTGACCGGCCCCGAACCTACCCCGCTGGTCCCGGGTGTGCCCACCGTCGCCGCCTCCGGCGTGCAGGGCTTCGCCATGACGAGCTGGTGGGGCGTGCTCGCGCCGGCCGGAATTCCGCAGCCGATCGTCACGCGCCTCAATACGGAGCTCGGGCGCATCCTGAAGACCGAGGACGTCAAAAAGCGCTTCGCCACGCTCGGCGTGGACGCCGCGACCAGCACACCCGAAGAGTTCAGCAGTCTGATTCGTTCCGAGATCGCGAAGTATGCGAAGCTGCTGAAAGCAGTCGGCATCCAGCCCCAGTAGTAGCCAGCGCAGTCAATTCCGCGTAAATGGCCGCCTGCGGGCGGCCGTTTTTCTCATCAATAGGCATTAAGTCTCCGTAGCCCGGATGAAACGGAGTGCAATCCGGGACGTGTTTTTTTGAGGGGTCTTCGTTCCGCTTTTTTTTGGGGGCCTTCGTTCCCGTTTTTCCCCTCCCGGATTCCGCTACGCTCCATCCAGGCTACGACTCTACGTGGAATTTCCGGTCAAAAGTACGGCTCGCCCGGCTTGATCGGCGGCGTCCACTCGCACTTGCCCCACGGCCCGTCGCCGTTTTCCCGGATGTAGGCGATGCGCCCGCTCTTCTTCGGGACGCGCTTGCCCGAGAACAGCGCGTGCAGCCAGTCGAGGACGTAGTCGTGGCAATCCATGCCGCCGAGATTCGCGATGCCCCAGAGCGGGTGGTACTGATTTTCGAACACCCACATTTCCTTTGGCACCTTCAGATCCGAAAACGCCTCGACCGCGTCTTCGAGCGGGCACAGCGGGTCGAACTCGCCGGTGACCAGCAGCGTCGGGCACTTGACCTTGCCGAGGTAGCCGCGCAAGGTCATGCCCTGCGCCACGTCCCTGTCGAATTTCTCCTCGTCCTCGTAACCCGCCATGTACATGAACATCTGCTTGAAGCGCGGGGAAGACTGCGTGAAGATCGTGTTGTTCGGATTGAAGCACGCGACCGAACTCACCACGGCGGCAGCGCGGTGGTCGTAGCTCGATAGCCGCAGCGACCAGTAGCTTCCCATGCTGATGCCGTAGATCGCGATCTTCTTCGCGTCC
>JACQOK010000473.1 GCA_016202565.1 Betaproteobacteria bacterium
CGCCGGAGAGGATCTCGTCGCGCACAATATTGGTGACCGGCACTTCGGCCGTCGGAATGAGATAGAACTTCTCGTTGTTCTCCCGCGGAACGGCGAAGAGATCCCCCTCGAACTTCTGCAGACTGGTCACCCCCTGCACGCTCGCGGCGTTGACGAGATAGGGGGCGTACACCTCGGTGTAGCCGTGCTCCTGCGTATGCACATCGAGCATGAACTGCCCGATCGCCCGGTGCAGCCGTGCGAGCGCCCCGATCATCAACACGAAGCGCGCGCTCGCGATCTTCGCCGCCGTTTCGAAGTCGAGCATGTTGAGCGCCGCGCCGATGTCGACATGGTCCTTCACCGTGAAGTCGAACGCGCGTGGTGTGCCCACCCGCCGCATTTCAGCGTTCTCCTCCGATGACTTTCCGGACGGCACGCTCGCATGCGGCAGATTGGGAATCACCAGCAGGAAGTCGTTCAGTCTCGCCTGTATTTCATTCAGGCGCCGCTCGAGCGCCTTCAACTGCTCGGCCTGAGCGTTGACCTGCGTCACGAGCGTCGAGGCGTCCTCCCCCTTTACCTTCGCCTGCCCGATCTCCCTCGATAACTGGTTGCGCCGCGCCTGCAGCTCCTGAGTCTCGACCTGCACCGCCTTGCGCTCGGTCTCCAGCGCCTCGAACGCCGCGACATCGAGATCGAAACCGCGGCCGGCAAGCCGCCTTGCAGCGCCGGGCAGGTCGCTCCGCAACAACTGGATGTCCAGCATCTAGTTCTCGATCAAACCATGTTGAATTGACTTGGGGCGTATTATCGCGAAGATTGCCGATGGCGACCAGCGCATCGGAAAATTCGCGCTACGAACGTCGCGGTTTGCCGGCCTTGCGGTCCAGTTCGCGCAGGTGATCGAGCCGTTCCTTGATTTTCGCTTCGAGTCCGCGCGGCGTCGGCGCGTAGAACTCGGGCGGTGTCATCTCATCGGGAAAATAATTCTCTCCTGCAGCATAGGCGTCCGGCTCGTCGTGGGCGTAGCGATACTCACGGCCATAGCCGAGTTCCTTCATGAGCCGGGTTGGCGCATTACGCAGATGTTCGGGCACGGCGCGCGATTTGTCGTTGCGGACGAGTTCGCGTGCGTCGTTGTACGCGACATAGGCCGCGTTGCTCTTCGGGGCCACCGCGAGATACAACGCCGCTTCCGCCAGGGCGAGTTCGCCTTCGGGTGAGCCCAGCCGCTCGTAGGTCTCACAGGCGTCGAGCGCGATCCTGAGCGCGCGCGGATCGGCAAGCCCGATATCCTCGGCCGCCATGCGGATCAACCGACGGCCGACATAAAGCGGATCCGCGCCGCCGTCGAGCATGCGCACGAGCCAGTACAGCGCCGCGTCAGGGGCGGAACCCCGCACCGATTTGTGCAGGGCCGAAATCTGGTCATAGAACGCGTCGCCCCCCTTGTCGAAGCGCCGCACGTTCTGCGTGAGCGTGTTCTTGACGAAGCCTTCATCGATCTCACGGATGCCGGTTTCCGCCGCGGCAGTGGCCATCTGCTCGACCATGTTGAGCAGGCGCCGCGCGTCGCCGTCGGCGTAGCCGATCATCATCTGGCGCGCAGTCGCGGAGACATTCACTGCGTTCAACGCCTGCGGCCGGGCGCGGTCGAACAACTGGCCGAGTTCGGCGTCGGTGAGCGGCTGCAACACGTAAACTGCCGCGCGCGAGAGCAACGCGCTGATCACTTCAAACGAAGGATTCTCGGTGGTCGCGCCGACAAACGTGATCAACCCCTGCTCCACGTACGGCAGGAACGCATCCTGCTGGGCCTTGTTGAAGCGGTGCACTTCGTCGACGAACAGGATGGTGTGGCGGCCGTGCTGCTGCAATTCGAGTTCGGCGCGCTGCACCGCCTCGCGGATGTCCTTGACCCCCGAAAACACCGCCGAAATCGCGATGAACTCCGCGTTGAATGCCTCGGCCATGAGCCGCGCCAGCGTGGTCTTACCCACGCCCGGCGGGCCCCACAGGATCATCGAGTGCGGCTTCTTCGCTTCAAAAGCGAGCCGCAGCGGCTTGCCCGGTCCTACCAGATGGGTCTGGCCGACGACGTCGTCCAGCGTTCGCGGCCGCAGCGCTTCCGCAAGCGGCGCCTGCGGCGCGCGCTTCTCGAAGAGATCAGAATTCATGTCAACAAAGCATTGAGCCGCAGATAAACGCCGATACACGCCGATATGAATCCGGCCTTTGTTTGCCTGGTCTTATCCGTTCATCCGCGTTCATCGGCGGCTGGATTGGATTCTTAGAGCAGTCTTACTCGCTAATGACATCCGCGCCCTGGGGCGGCGTAAACCTGAACGTTTCGGGCGACAGCTTGGGGTTGCGCTCGAGATCGGCGAACTTGATCACCGTTATCTGACCAAACTGGTCCCTCAATTCCATCGCTTCCAGTCCGGCCTTGCCGAACCCAAGCCGGACACGCTCGAAGGCCGTGTCCTGCGTTTTCGGCACCGCTTCCACCCACTCCAGTCCCTCCTGGCTGCCGAGATTGTTGAGCGTATAGTTCTGCTCGATTTCATTCCTCCCGGCGAGCAGCGCCGCCGGGCTTGTTCCAAGCGCGCGGTCCAGCCGCCGCACCGTGACCTGGTTCAGGTCCTTGTCGTAAATCCACATCTGCGACCCGTCGCCGACGATGGTCTGCTCATAGGGCTTGTTGTATTCCCACCGGAATTTCCCGGGGCGCGAAAACTGCATGGTGCCGGTCGCCTGCTGCAGCATCTTCATGTTCCTGTCGAGCACCATTTGCGCGAAGCGCGCCCGGGCGGTGTTCGTCCCGCTGAGAAACGTCTTCAGCGAATCGATGCCGGATGGATAGGCCGCAGCGGGCAGCCACAGCAGAACGAGCAGCAGAGCGCGCATCCATGTTAAACCTCGTGCAAACGAGTAATAAGTCGTTTGCACCGCGAATCTCCCCTCTCCCGTCCCCGGGAGAGGGGTCGGGGGTGAGGGCTGAGCGGAGTCAGGCATTTTCACGACGCTCAGTAGATCTTCCGGGTGCGTTCGATGTCCGCGATGCGCCCGCTGCGCAGCGTCACCACCGTAAGGAACGGATTCCCCACCGTCGGATAGTAATAAAACGACTTGACGATGTCGTCGCGGAAATTCTCGACGGTCGAGTAGTCGGGCGCGCCGGCGCGCAGCAGAAGTTCGCCCTCGGTCATGCCCCGCTGCAGCCGGATGAACGTGTTGAATTCCATTCCGCGCACGGCCGTCGCGAGCGGCGCAGGGGCGGGCAATGGTGTCGGAAGCGGGGCTGCTTCCTCACGCCGGCGCATGTCGGCCTCATACTTTTTCTGCGGCACGCCGCTCGATTCGATGGTGCCGCCGGGCTGGGTGTCGATCGTCTGCGCCCGGCGGCCGGGCGGGGGTTTCTCGCCATAATTCGTGATCCCTCTTTCGTCCACCCATTTATAGGTCTGCGCCGCAAGCGGCCCGCTGACGAAAGCCGCCGCACACAGCGCAATCACCATCCTCATGACAGGTCGCCTTTCTAAAACCGCTCCGGTTTGCGGTGAGACAGCGCCTCGAACCGGAAATTCGCCGTGAGGTTCACCGCTCGTCGGAGCCGACGGCCGATGCCGGCACCAGCACGTCGCGGTTGCCGTTCGACTGCATCGCCGATACCATCCCAGCGCGCTCCATCTGTTCGATCAAGCGGGCGGCGCGGTTGTAGCCGATGCGCAAGTGCCGCTGCACCAGAGAAATCGAGGCACGGCGGGTCTTCAACACGATCGCCACCGCCTGGTCGTAAAGCGGATCGGACTCGGCATCCATGTCCTCCGCC
>JACQOK010000461.1 GCA_016202565.1 Betaproteobacteria bacterium
CGCAGGATCGCAGAACCGCACACCGCAATTCAAATCGAGACCAGGCGAGAACGTGTGTTTCTGACGCATGCTCAATGAGTTAAAGATGGCAAATCGTTCAAACGTTGGGACACTACTGGCTTAAACTATAATCGGCGACTATGGATTCCGCCCTGACCGTGCGCTTGGTCGATTGGCACGCGCATCGCGCCGAGTTGCACGCGATCCGCAGGGCGGTATTCATCGAGGAGCAGCGCGTGCCCGAGGAACTGGAATGGGACGAAGTCGATGCGCGCTGCGGTCACGTGCTGGCGTTCTCGCCGGAAGATGCGCCAATCGGCACCGGGCGGCTCCTGCCCGACGGGAGTATCGGCCGCATGGCGGTGCTCAAGGCATGGCGGGGCAGGGGCGTGGGCAGCGCGATCCTCGGCATGCTGTTGAGCCTGGCGCGGAAGGAGGGGTTTGACGCCGTGCGACTGCACGCCCAGACGCATGCCGTGGGTTTTTACGCGAAGCACGGGTTTGCCGTCACGGGCGACGAATTCATGGAAGCGGGAATACCGCACCGGACGATGATGCTCCGGCTGGAGCCGCAGCGGGGTGAGGGCTGAGCGGAGTCAGGCATATTCACGACGCTCAGCAGCGCCCTGAGGTGACGGCGGTGGTGAGCCTGTCGAGCCGGAAGCGGTTGGTGATTTCCCCCTGCGCCTTGCCATGCGCGCCAAAGCTGCGCTCGACGAAGAGCACGCCGCCGACCGCGTCGATCAGTAATACCGTGGACGCTCGCGTGCCGTAGCGCTCGCCGCTGATGAAATTGGCGGACAGTTGCCGTTCGCGCTCGAGACCCACGCCGGTATCGGGAAGCTCATGGTCGGGGGCCTCGCTGCGATCGGACAGAACCTGGAACAAGCCGGCCGTCAGCTCCTTTTCGCCCGCCCCGAGCAGCGCTTCGAGTGCGAGCTTGCTGCGTTTGATCTTCGGCCACGGCGTATTGAGCAGGTGGTTGCTCAGGCCGTGCACACCGGGCGCAATGCGCGCGACCCCCGGGCCGCGGTTCGAAAGCCAATATAACGCATCGAGCTCCCCTGCGATCAGGATGAAGCCGTTGTATTGATCGCCGCGTCCTTCGACCTGCCCGAGATAGGTTTCGGTGTCGGTGCCGCCCGCGAGATAAGCGCTCACCAGTTCCCCGCGGGAGCGCGGTGCAGTGCGGGCGGCGTTGGCGTTGCGGAAATTGGTTACCGCCGCCACCTTTCCGGAGCGTGTCAGACCGAGCCAGGTGCCGCCCCGGTCGAGATCGCGTCCGCCGTAGATGTCCGGGTGATCATCCCAGTACCCAGCCGGTGCCGCCGGACGGGCGTAAGCCTCGTCGCGGTTGGCAGCGAGAATCAGCGGATACTTCGGGTGTGCTTTATGTGCAAAGAGAATCAGGCACATCGGGATTTCAGGCTTCGAAGCACTCGCAGTGCCGGGTCGTGTCCGGCTCCAGGTATTCCTTCACCTTGAACTGATCTGCGATATCGGCGAGCTCCCATTCGAAGTTCGCCTCGTCCTTTACGTTCTCGTAGACCTCCATCCACAGCAGCGGTTCATCGCGTTTCTTGAGCAAGCGCCCGGCAACGCCGGTGACCTTCTCGACGGCCGCCAGCAGATCCTTGATCCGCGGCTCACAGGCCTCCGCCTTTTCGGGATTCACCCGGTAATAGATGTAATAGGAATATGCCATGGCATCATCCCCTCTTCCTCCGAGCACTCATTGTAATCGTTTCTGAGAGGGCCGGATTGCGACAAATTCCACACTGCCGCATCAGAGCGAACCCGTGGGCGCGGAGATCATCGTATTTCATACGGTAGCGGCAGGACTTTGAGCGCGGGACCATCGGGGGTTTTCCAGCGCACGTCGCCGGACGCAACGCTGCTCGTCTGGATCGCTGCGAGCACATCGTAGCCGCCGTCGGGCGCACGCGCGGCATTGACGATCATGCCGCAGGACTGGTCGCGCATGTCGGCGCTATAGAGTTTGTCGCCGGGTTGAGGCGTAGTCTCCGTTGCAATGTGGACGAGATACATGCGCTGCTTCACCTGCCCGCGGTAGTGCATGCGCGCGACGATCTCCTGCCCCGGATAGCAGCCCTTGGTGAAGCTCACACCGCCGATCAGATCGAGATTCACCGACTGCGGGACGAATTGCTCCTGCGTTGCGGGCATGATCCACGGGATGCCGGCGCGGATTTCCAGCCAGTCCCATATCCCCGGACCCACTTCTTCCGCATCGCGTTTCAGCGCTTCATGGACCGTTGTGGCCTTCTCCGACGGAACGACGATTTCAAAACGATCGCCGGGCAAGCGGATCAGCGTCGCGTCCTGTACGTGCTTCACCGCGTGCGTGGAAACGGGCGCGTCACCCAGCATGTTCCGTATCGCACTCTCCGCTCCGGGTCCGGCGATGCCAAAGCGGGCGAAGGCATCGCTCGCGTCGGCGGCCTTGACCCTGGCGCGCAGGATGAACATCGAGATCCGCTTCTGGATGGGTTCACGCAGCGGGGCCGGCAGCTGCATGAAGAAGTCCCGCCCGGAGCGCCACAGGAGAAACGTCGCAAGAATGCGGCCTTTCGGCGTGCAGTAGCTGCCGTAGGTGCTGTTCTCCGGCGCCAGGCCGCCCACGTCGCAACTCAACTGCCCTTGCAGGAAGTTTTGCGCTTCCTCGCCGGCAAAGACGATCACCCCGGTTTGATCCAGCCTGCTCAGCGCGATGCCGCTACCCACGTCCTGCCACCTCTTCTCCGGCGACCATAAAATTAGTCCAAACAATCATCATATTATCGAAAAATCGGGAATCTTGTGAGGGTTGGAGCAATCCCTATACAGGAGATTCCCTTGCCCCGGTTGTATCACGGCCGGAGCAGGACTGTGGAGAACGTATCGCCGTGACCGTTACCCTCAGCTACATTTTCGACGACGAACCCGGCATCACGCGCACGCGCGGCAATGACGGCTTCGACTATTTTTATCCGGACGGGAGACCGGTGCGCAGCCGTGCGCTCATCCGGCGCATCCGTTCGCTGGCGATTCCGCCGGCGTACAGCGAGGTCTGGATCTGCCGCGATCCGAGCGGGCATATCCAGGCGACCGGGCGTGATGCGAAGGGCCGCAAGCAGTACCGCTATCACCCGGAATGGGACACCATCCGGAACGGGACGAAGTACGAGCGCATGCTGGCATTCGGAAAGGCGCTGCCGAAAATCCGCAAGCGCGTCAGCGCCTGCCTGAAGGAGGGCACACCGCGGGAGCGTGTTCTCGCGGCCATCGTCAAGTTGCTCGAACTGACGCTGATCCGCGTAGGCAACGACGAATACGCCCGGAAGAACAAATCGTACGGCCTCACCACGCTGCTCGCCCGGCATGTCGAGGTGTCGGGATCGAAAATCCGCTTCGGCTTTCGGGGCAAAGGCGGCATCGAGCACAACGTCACGGTGAGACATCCCGAGCTTGCAAAAATCGTCAAGCAGTGCCAGGGGCTTCCCGGCCGCGAACTCTTTCAGTACCGGGACGAGGACGGCCGCTGCCGCGCCGTCAGCGCACCCGACGTGAACGGCTTTCTGCGGGAAATATCCGGGGCGGATTTTACGGCGAAAGACTTCCGGACATGGGCCGGCAGCGTCTTCGCGATGGCAGCGTTGCGGAAACTTGACTGCTCGTCGGAACGGGCGGCGAAGAAAGGCATCGTCGCCACCACCAAAGCGGTCGCGGAGCGGCTGGGGAATACGCCGGCGGTCTGTCGCAAAGCCTATATCCACCCGGCACTACTGGAGGCGTACACCGCGGGTGCGTTGGGGGCGGCGCCGCTCAACGGCCGTCGGGGGCCGCGTGTCGACGAAAGGGAATTCTTACGCTTTCTCATGCGGTTGAACGGGACAGTTCCAGCTTTACGGAAAACCCGCGGTTCAGTACCGCTCGCCGTGAACGCGAATTAGCCGGGGCCGCGGCGGGCGTTGTCAGGAAAAACCTGACGCCACTTGTCGGCTATGCCCGATAGTATTCGCAGCTTTCCTTTAGGTAGATTCCTACTCGTGCGTTTCGCGCCATGCCGTCGGCATGGGGCGGGTGAGCTGAAGGGCCCACCGGGAAACATCGAAACCGGCAGGTCCTGTGCCCTTGGACATCGAAACCTCACACTTTGTTAGATTTGCTTTTTATGGCGATCTCCGTTGTAATTTTCAAAAGAGTTTCCGCATCCAAGCGAGCGCAGTCCTAGTCGATAGCGAACGTATTCCAGAAGAAAACTCGACCAAGAACGAATTGATACCGCGTCAGACGGCAGGAGGAGAAGACGCTTGGATAGCAAGCTGCTATTCTCATCGGCGTCCTATGCATGGGGACTGCATAGCATATGTCAGCTCCATCGCATTCCGTTTGCCCCGAATATCTTATTGCAACAGATCCCGCCGCCGTACTCTCTGCTCTCATTTCAACAAGCCGCGCAGGCGATTGGCCTGAAAAGCGCGTTACGTCACGCTGCGGTAGGTGAACTGTCCAGTCTTGCCTTACCGTGTCTTGCAGTGCTCAAACCGGGCATCTCTCCGGACCAGCAACACACACGATCGAAAGCCGGGGCCGGCGGGGAACCGATCGGCCCATTGCCGCACCGCCTCGCGGTCCTGTTCAGATGCGATGCCGAGCAGGCGCTGTACCTGGTGGAAGGCGATGAGAGTCCCAACAGCGCCGCAGCCGTAGATTTCGAGCGCGAATACGCGGGTGTCGTATTGCTGTTTGCGCGTGAAGCGGAATCTGCAACCGATCATGCAGAACCGGATGCGCCGGCGCATATCTTCGGATTTGGATGGTTTGTTCCGGAACTGCTACGGCACAAGACGATATGGCGCGATGTGCTGCTCGCGTCGCTCGCGATCCAGTTGATGGCGCTCGCCACGCCTGTCTTCACGCAGATCATCATAGATAAGGTCATCGCCCATCACACGATCGGGACGCTCACCGTCATCGGCATCGCGCTTGGGGTGTTCGTTCTCTTTACCGCCGTCATGAGCTGGATCAGGCAATACCTCGTGCTGCACACCGGCAACCGCATCGACGCGGTATTGGGATCACGGGTGTTCGAGCACCTCTTCAAACTGCCGCCGCGATACTTCGAGGCGCGCCCTACCGGGGTGCTGGTCGCTCGCGTGCAGGGCGTCGAAACCATACGGGAATTCCTGTCGAGCGCAGCGGTGACGCTGATCCTGGACGTGCCGTTCCTGCTGATCTTTCTCGCCGTCATGTTTTACTACAGCGTGGCGCTGACGCTCATCACCTGCGCCGTGCTGCTCGCGATTGTGGTGCTGAGTCTCGCGGTCACGCCGCTGCTGCGCCGGCGGATCAACCATCAGTTCCTGCTTGGTGCGCGCAACCAGGCCTTCCTGACCGAATACGTCTCCGGCATGGAGACGGTGAAGTCACTGCAGATGGAGCCGCAGCTCAATACGCGTTACGGGGATTACCTTGCGACCTATCTCAAGGCGGGATTCGACACGCGCCAGCTTGCCAACACCTACAACGTTGCTGCTCACGGCCTGGAGCAGATGATGATGCTCGCCATTCTGTGCCTCGGTGCGTGGATCGTCATGGAATCGAGGGAGTTCACCGTCGGCATGTTGGTCGCGTTTCAGATGTTCGCCTCACGCCTTTCCCAGCCCATGCTGCACCTGGTGGGGCTGTGGCAGCAGTTCCAGCAGGCGGATATCGCGGTCAAGCGCCTGGGCGACATCATGAACGCCCCGGCCGAACCCTACTCGGTGATCCCGGCGCGTGAGGCGAAAGGTGACGGCGCAATCGAAATTCGCGGGCTGAGTTTTCGTCATGCCGAGAATCTGCCTTACCTCTATCGGGATTTGAGTTTCACGATCAAGCCCGGCGCCTGCGTGGCGATCATGGGGCCGTCGGGCAGCGGGAAAAGCACGCTCGCGAGACTACTCCAGGGATTCTACCTGCCGAGCGACGGGGCGATCCTGCTGGACGGCCTCGATGTGCGCCACCTGTCCGCAAACGAGTTGCGGCAATACTTTGGCGTCGTCCCGCAGGATACGGTGCTTTTCAGCGGCACGGTTTACGAGAACCTCGTTCTCGCCAACCCCCATACGAGCTTCGAGCGAGTGGTGCGGGCATGCAAGCTCGCTGAGATCCACGACGTCATTGAGCAGCTGCCGGAAGGCTACCAGACGCGCATCGGCGAGCACGGCGTGGGACTCTCTGGCGGACAGAAGCAGCGCGTCGCCATTGCCCGGGCTTTGCTCAAGCGTCCGCGCATTCTGATCTTCGATGAGGCGACCAGCAGCCTCGATGCGCCGACTGCCGAGCAATTCGCGAAGACCGTGAACCGGCTCAAAGGCAAAGTCACCATGCTTTTCATCGCGCACCAGCTTCCAAAGGGGCTGCAAGTGGACAGAGTGATTACCCTTGGGGCGCAAGAATCTCGCGTGAGCGTGGTCGGAAACGAACGGACGGATGCGTGAGTTGCTGCGACGCCATTATTCGCAATGCAAGAGGGAAGCAATATGAAATTTCTGAACGAACTACTGGGGTTCGCAGTACTCACCGGCCCCTTGTGGTTGATTCTGATCGTACTCGCCATCGCCGTCTGGATTGCGGCGAAGGTGACTAAGCGATTCGAGCGCCGCAGCGCCAAAATCACCGTCGGAGCCTTGGTGTTCCTCCTTGTCTTCTTCGTGCCATTCGCCGATGAAATCGCCGGCCGTATATACCTTAGCTATCTCTGTGCCACCGAAGCTGGCGTGAAGGTGTATAAGACGGTCGAGTTGCCAGCGAAGTATTGGGATGAGCGAGGAAGAGCGAAATTTCTAAGAGCGAATGGTGATCTGGACAAGACAATATTGGGAAATAGATTTGGCGAACCTGCTGTGAAAAAACCTTATTCGTATGCCCTTGGAATTGATGATTACCGCCAACAGGTGGTGGATAACACTACTAACGAAACCTTGGGCGAAGTCGTCAACTTCTTGCACTGGGGAGGATCGATTTCGAGAAATCTAAGCCCTAGTTCCAGTGCGGTTGATTGCAAGAATCTGCACGGAAATAAGTTTTGGGCTGATTTTCATTCGAGTTTGTTTGACCGGTCTAATTCTGTCAAATAAAGAGGGCAATCATGGCGACAATCTCGGATTTCTTTGCACAAACACAGCTCTCCATGGCGGCATACGCTGAGGGGCTCCAATTCGGCATGTCCAATGCGGATTACAGGGCTGCGCTGGTTTCGAAAGGGATGTCCGCTAAGCAGGCAGAGGTTTTTGCTGACACCTACGCCGTTGTCGACCAATACACTGACCCCATCACCGGCTTCTCCGCCACGGTGTTTGACAAGGCTGGAGTCAAATACTTCGCTATCCGGGGAACAGAGGGTTTTACTTTTGCAGGGGCACAAGACTGGTTGACCAACGTACTGGATGTGAGTGCGGAGGGCATTGCCGTAAGACAGGGGTTAGCGCTATTTAACTACCTGCAGAGACTCTACGGGGTCCCTGGCAGCGTGGTGCAATATTTTTACAACCCCACCAACAAGACGATCGGCGCCACGACAGGCACGGCGAACGGCTTGCTGTCCGGACAGGCACCATTAAGTGTTACCGGCCATTCCCTGGGCGGCCACCTCGCAATGATGATGAGCCGGCTCGCCCCAGACCTGGTGAGTTCGGTATACACGTATAACGCTCCCGGATTCGATACGACTATCAGAACAAATCTCTTTCCTCTCACCAGCGAAGGGTTCTTCAGTGCGCTTCTCGATGCGCCAGCTCCAATTACCGGCCAGGTTGGCACGAGCTGGAACAGTGAACTGATGGTGCATTTGAATGTAGAAGGCGATGTGGTCCATGACATTGGAAATACACCGGGTGTTCAAAATATCATTTTTTCCGAGAGTGCTAACCAGGGTGCTTACGATGCTCATCTCAAAGAGCCTATAACGGACTCCCTCGTCCTCTACGACCTCTTCGCCAAGATCGACCCACTACTTAACACGACGGATCCGACGGTCGGCATTGGGAGGATCACTGACATCCTGAAGGCGGCTTCGAATAAGCCGGCCCTTTCATTGGAAGCAGCGCTTGATTCGCTGAGAACACTCTTCAGAAACCCGTCCGTCCAAAGTGTTGCATCGACCGCAACCGACAACCGCGAGCAGTTTTATCAGAATCTTTACGACACGGAATTTCAGAGTCGCATTTCAGCATACACCGACCTGCTTTCCATCGAGTCGCTGGTCGACAAAGACGCCGTAACGATCGAGGCCGATGCGTTTGGCGATATCGCTTACCGGTACGCGCTCAAGGCGCTCAATCCGTTCGCAATTCTGGGCGAAGCAGGCATCTACGACCAATTCAACCAGAACAGCGAGCTCGGCGTATATGACCCCGTCACGGGAACGGGCACGCTGACCTCGCAATGGGTCTCCGATCGCGCCAAGTTCCTTGCGTGGAAGATGGCGATTAATACCGCTGACACGAGTTGGGGAATTAATACTGCCTCCAGCGATAGCGCCTGGTATCACAACAGGGAGCTCGGACAGAATGCGTACGTCTTGTCTTCGACTTTTCCACAGCTTGTCACAGGGACGCTGAGAAGCCCCCGTGCAATCGAAGGCTTTCTCGAGAAGGTCGATGCTCAACGCATCTTCTTCGGCTCGGATACTTCTGGGGATGCGCTCAACGGGGACGCGAAATCTGATTTCCTCTATGGTGGTGGCGGAAATGATGTTCTGAACGGTCTTGCGCAAGACGACTACCTGCAGGGCGACGCGGGTCAAGACCAGATCTACGGCGGTGCAGGCAACGACATTGTCGTGGGCGGCAAGGACGACGATGTTCTCGACGGCGGGCTGGGCGACGACACGTACGTCTGGAACATAGGCGACGGCCTCGACGCCATCCTCGATGCGCGCGAGGGCGGTGAGACCGGCATCAAGCAAGGCACGATCCAGTTCCTGAACGAATCGCTCGCCGGCACCAAGACGCAGGTCTCTGCCGACAATCCGGGCTTGTTTACTGATGCCCGGGGTGTGCTCTATGCGTTCTTCGGCGTGACCGGTGGGGAAGGCACGCTCTTCATCACAAAACCGGGCGAAGCGGGCGGCTTGACAGTCCGCGGCTTCCGCAGCGGCGATTTCAGCATTGATCTGGGACCGGTCGCCCCAATCGAGAAGCCGGACAAGGTGGGCACGGCGGAGGCCGACAGCGGTTCGAATCCAAGCAGCCCTATCTACAACGATGCGCCGAATCAACAGCTCTATGGGCTCGAGGGCGATGATGGTTTTCTGATTTCCTACCCTGGCACCGAGGCCTATGGCGGGCCGGGACAGGACTTCATTTATGCACCGGATCCTGCCGGTGGCCACAAGCTCTATGGCGAGGCTGACCGCGACATTCTGATTACGTTTGGCAGCGGGAACGAACTTTTTGGCGGCCTCGATGATGATGCGCTGACCGGCGGCATTGGTGAAGATTATCTCGAGGGTAATGAAGGCAGCGATGTCCTGGCCGGGAACGTAGGGCAGGATGTGCTCGTCGGTGGAGACGGTGCCGACTATCTGCTTGGCGCCAGCAGTTACACCGCAGGCGGCTTCGATTGGTTTGTCACTATCGAGCCGGACAACACTGTTTTATTTCACTCGTTCAACGGCGCGCCCAGCGTAGCCGGCGATGGCGGGGACCTGCTCAAGGGCGAGGCGGGGGCGGATTTTCTGTGGGGCGGCGAAGGTGACGATGCGCTCTACGGCGGGACGGAAAACGACTACCTGCAGGGCGAGGCTGGTTCGGACGAACTCTTTGGCGAGGACGGCAACGATACGCTCTGGGCCGACGGACCTGCCATTCCAACCGCACAACATGGCGCGGATTACCTGGACGGTGGGGCAGGCGACGACCAGCTCTTTGGCGAGGGCGGGTCCGACATCCTGATCGGCGGTGAAGGCGCCGATTATCTGCAGGGCGATAGCGAAACCGACGTTGGCGACGGTAATGATTTTCTGGACGGCGGAGCAGGCAATGACACTCTGCGTGGAGGAGGAGGCGATGACTACCTCGACGGCGGCGCGGACATTGATCAGCTCGTCGGTGGCACTGGCCTGGACGAACTCTTCGGGGGGGCGGGCGACGATCAGCTGTGGGGCGAGGCGGACGACGACTATCTCGATGGCGAAGACGGTGCCGACCAGCTCGCCGGCGGGGACGGGAACGATGTCCTGTTTGGTGGTGCGGGGGCGGACACTATTACAGGCGATGCCGGCGACGATTACATCGACGGCGAAGGTGAAGATGACCTGATCGCAGGCGGTGACGGCAACGACGAAATCTACGGCGACGCAGGGCTCGATGAGCTGCAGGGCGGCGCGGGTAACGACACGCTCGGCGGCGGAGCGGGCGATGATAGGCTCTTCGGCGAAGCGGGAAACGATACGCTCTCCGGAGGCGATGGCAACGACCAACTTGTCGGTGGGAGCGAAAACGATGCGCTCTTCGGCGAGGCAGGAGATGATACTGCCTGGGGAGGCACGGGCAACGATACACTTTCCGGTGGCGCGGGGAACGACACTCTGCTGGGCGAAACGGGCAACGATACTTATCTCTTCGCGCGCGGCAATGGGCAGGACACCATATTTGACCAGGACGCGACTGCAGGGAATATCGACCGCGTCGAGTTTGCCGCGGACATCACCCCGGATGACGTTACCGCGCAGCAATCCGGGGCAAGTCTTGTCTTAACTATCAGCGGCACTACGGATACTCTAATCATCGCAAATCAATTCATCAGCACGGCAGACCGTGTCGAGGAAATCAGTTTCGCCGATGGTACGGTGTGGAATCCAAACTCGATTCCATTTGTGATTCGCGGCACCACGGGGAACGACGTCCTTCCGGGAACCACGGACGCGGACGTGTTTGAAGGCCTCGCCGGCAACGACACGATGTCCGGTGGGGCGGGCAACGACACTTACCGCATTTTCCGTGGTGACGGCCAGGACGTGATCACGGACTCTGACACCACGGTTGGCAATGTCGATAAGGTGTTGTATGCAGCAGATATCCTCCCATCCGAGGTACAGGCCTCCCGTTCGGGGAACAACCTCGTGCTGCAGCTCTCGGGCACAACCGATCAGGTGACTGTCACCAACTACTTCTTGAACGACGGCGCAACGCCTAATTCGATCGAGCAGGTCAAATTCCTTGCGGATGGCACGGTCTGGGACGTCAGCACCGTCAAGAATCTGGTGCTAACGGGCACAAGCGGAAATGACACAATCATCGGCTATGCGACTAACGAGACTCTAACGGGTCTCGGCGGCAATGACACACTCACCGGCAATGCCGGCAACGATACGCTGGACGGTGGAACAGGCAATGACGTTTTGCAAGGCGGGAGCGGTGACGACACCTACCTCATTGCCCGCGGGAACGGGCAGGACACGATCACTGATGTCGACGCGACTGCGGGTAATGTCGATAAGATCGTCTACGCGGCTGACATCTTACCTTCAGAAGTGCAGGCCACGCGTTCAGGCAACAACCTCGTTCTCAAGCTGGCGGGCAGCACCGATCAGGTCACGGTCACCAACTACTTTCAAAACGACGGCGTGACTGCCTCGTCGGTGGAGCAGATCCAATTCCTCGCCGATGGCACGGTCTGGGACCTCAATACGGTCAAGTCAATGGTCGTAACGCCTACTAGTGGCGATGATGCGATTACCGGCTACGCGACCGACGACACCCTGAGCGGGCTTGGTGGCAACGATGTGATTCGCGGCGCCGGCGGGAACGATACCTTGAACGGCGGTGCGGGCAATGACACGCTGTTCGGGGAAGGCGGTACCGATACCTACCTCTTCGCACGCGGTGATGGACAGGATGTCATCGACAACGCCGCTTCTGATGCGAGCGGCACTACGGACGCGCTGTCCTTCGCGGCGGATATCTTGCCGGGCGACATTACGCCGACTCGAGGAGGCAATGATCTCATTCTGAGCATTCAAGGCAGCACCGATCAGGTTCGAATTCAGAATTACTTTCTGAGCGGGCAGAACGTGGTCGAGGAAATCCGTTTCGCCGACGGCACGGTATGGACGGAACAAACGATTTTGACGTTTCTGCCTCCGCCACCGGTGGTCGGGACCGACGGTAACGACATTATCCTGGGCAGCAGTGCCAGCGAATTGCTCAGGGGCCTCGGCGGTGATGACAGGATCTACGGATCGGGCGGTAACGACACCTTCGAAGGCGGGGCAGGCGAGGATACCCTTACTGGTTCTACCGGCAACGACACCTACGTGTTCAATGTCGGAGACGGAGGCCCGGGTGGGTTCTTCATTACGGGGGACGAGATCAGTGACGCCGGCGGATACGACGTGCTCCAGTTCGGCGCCGGCATCAGCCCGTCGGGTGTTACCGTCCTCGATGGCGGCACCGGTTCCAACCGTTATTTGGTTTTGAGTCCGTCGGAAACCCCCGGTGGGGTTTATATCCTGGGCTATTTCAGCGCAGGGCATGTCGAGGAAATTCGATTCCACAATGGCACGGTGTGGACCGATGAACAAATCGCGCCACTGGTTCCAATATGGGGAACCGACGCTGACGATATCATTGCTGGCTCGCAGATTGCCGATGTGATCTATGGATTTGGCGGAAATGACAGACTCCTTGGCAGAGCCGGCAACGACGGTTTGTACGGCTATGCGGGAAACGATCAGCTTTACGGTGAAGGGGGAAACGACCAGCTTTACGGCGACGTGGGGAACGACCTGCTCGACGGCGGCGACGGCAATGACGTGCTTGACAGTGGCCTTGGCTCGGACACTGTATATGGTGGGGCCGGAAATGACACGCTTATCGCCGGCACTGGAGAATCCAAAAACGCTAAGGTATCAAACCTCCTCTATGGTGGAGCCGGGGATGACATTCTGGTCTCCAGCGGAAAGACCGATAAGCTTTATGGAGAGGAAGGTAGCGACATTTTGCTCGGCGCCGCAGGAAGTGACTGGCTGGAAGATGGCGAAGGAAACAATCTAATCGTTGGGGCCGGCGGGGCTGATCAAATCTACATGGGGGACGACAACGACTTCGTGATTGGTGGGACGGGAAACGAGAATATCTACGCGTATGGTACTGATGGAGACAATGTCCGCGGCCGTGACGTTCTTGCCTTCAACAAGTCTGACGGCCAGGATTGGGTGATCGGATTGGGTAGCGGCAGCACGATCTCAATCGGGGGCGGCACCCTATATGGAAATCTTTCGCTCGAGAAGGTCGGGAATGCGCTCAGATTGAAGACGGCAAGTGGTCACCATATCACGCTGAGCGATTGGTACGGTGATGGATTTGGTGGACCTCCCAACAAGGCGGTCTCGATGCTGCAGATCATCATCGAGGGTACGCGTGACTATAAACCCACATCGACGAATCCCCTGAACAACAAGAAAATCCAGGCATTTGATTTCCTGGGGCTGATCGAAGCATTCGACGCGGCGCGCGCGGCGGGACAGACGTTCAACGTAGCGAACAATCTCGCGAATTTCCGCCTGTGGGGCAGCGACACCGAAGCGATCGGCGGAGCGGTTGCGTATCAATATGCCCGGACGAACTCGATAAGCGCGCTTACGTATGACCAGATGCAGGCGGTGATCAGTGATACTGCCTTTGCCGTTTCTCCACAACCGATTACCGCTTCCGCGAGCCAGACTGCTCTTAATGTAGACACTGCGGCGAAGGCCCCGGCAGACGCCTTTGCCGCTGTGATGCTCGCCGCCGACACGACCACCACGACAAGCGATACGAGTTCTGTGTCCGCCGATTCCGGGGCGACCGTGGATCAGACGGTTCAAGCCGATCCGATCGCGGTCGAAACAGCTATTCAGAACGACCAAGAGGGCGCTACTCCGCCGATTCAGGACTTCCCGGATGCGGCGATTGAGCATCTCCCGATCCTGCCGGACCGCGCGCCCTCGCAAATCCCGCCGGAGCTTCTCACACCACCCGCGCTTGCCCTGACTTCGTTCGTGTCCGGCCCTCCCGGCGCCGCAGTCGCCGCAGTGTACTCCGCACACGCTTTGGGGAGCACACTGCAATCTGCGGCAACACCCGAATCTCGGTCTGCGCCCGACGAGTCGCTGATGGATGACGCGCCAACGGTTGGCGGTAATTCGGATACCCAAGGCGATGCGGTGCATGCTGTCGACACCAGTAGAAACGATGCGACGCCCCACGAAACCGACCTGCTGATCGAGCAGTGGTTTGCCGGGCATTCGTTGAATGACGACATGACTCTGCTTGATGAAATGCAAAGCGGTGAGCCGTCAGCAAACGGATCGGGCACCGATGGCGCTGTGGCGGCAGCGTGGCACCGCTCGCACGCGTGGCTGAATGGCTGGCCCAATGCCGGTAGTGGGGAGGACAACGATAGCGTTGGCGGCGGTTATCTTGGAGCGACGTCCTTCTTTGGAGATACAGGAACGTTCATCGACATGCCGCGGCCAGTGATAGGTCTGCGCAATGTCGCTGGTCATGACCTGAAGCCATTCAGCGGGCTGCGCGAGGGCGTGAGTGTTCTGGCGCAATAACGGGGGGGTATACAACTGCCAGATGTGCCGCGTTTGCCGTTGCTACATGAGCGAACGTAGCCCGACTGAAGTGAAACGAAATCCGGAATGTCCCGGAATCCGCTGCGCTCCTTCCGGGCTACAGCTGCCTGAGGGGGAAGAAGCGCGTTACGGTCCGGCGCAGTGCTTGCCGTTCAGCAGCAAGGGAGACCTGACATGCTCAACTGGTTAAAGCAGAACGATGCCGCGGCGCTGGACTTTGCGCCCGCCATGCTGCGGGCACAGCAGCAGGCGCCCAGCCCGCTGCCGCGTCTGGTGTTGTATGCGTTGCTTGTCCTGTTTGGCGTGATGCTGGCGTGGGCGGCGTTCGGTCAGCTCGACATCGTCGCCGTCGCACCAGGAAAGATCGTGCCCCAGAGCTTCCTGAAGATCGTGCAGCCGGCGGAGCAGGGCATCGTCCGTGAGATCCTGGTCAAGGACGGCGATACCGTGCAGGAAGGACAGGTGCTCATACGCATGGATGCGCAGTTGTCCGAAGCGGACCGCAGCGTTGTGGCCAACGAGCTCGAGCTCAGGGAACTGCAGTTGCGCCGTATCGACGCGGAACTGGCGGGTTCGACAATGATGAGGCAAACGAGCGATTCCCATGCGCTCTTTGTTCAAGTCGAGGCACAGCACCACGCACGACGGCAGGCATACCGGGACGCGCTGGAAGGCGAGAGGGCGCTGCTCGTGAAGGCGCAAAAGGATCTCAAGGTGGCGCTCGAGATCGAGGGCAAGCTCAGGAAGACCGTGCCGATATATCGCGGTCAAGCGGAAGGCTGGGAGCGGCTCGCCAAGGAAGGATTTGCCGGGAAGCTGATGGCGATGGAACGCCAGCGTCTCTACATCGAAAACGAACAGGACCTGCGGGCGCAAGGCTACAACGTCGAGAGTCTCAAGGCGACCATCGTGCAATCGGAGAAGCGTATCGCGCAGATCACATCAAACTATCGGCAGCAACTGCAGAACGAACGCGTCGAAGCGGCCGCGCAGCGCCACCGCTTGGAGCAGGAGCTGGACAAACATCAGCACCGCTTCGGACTCCTCGAACTGAAGGCGCCGCACGCTGGCGTAGTAAAGGATCTGGCGACGCGCACACCGGGGACGGTGGTCGCGCCCGGGACGATCCTGCTCACCCTCGTGCCGCAGAACGAGCCCCTTATTGCGGAAGTGTGGGTGAGCAACGCCGACGCGGGTTTCGTCCAACTGAATCAGAAAACACGTCTCAAACTGGCGGCATATCCGTTTCAGAAATACGGCATGCTGGACGGGATGGTCCGGCAGATTAGCGCCGATGCGCAGGAAAGAGCCGACGCTGCGACCGGCGGCACCAAACCTTTACAAGAGGCGGCCTACCGCGCGCTGATTGGCTTGGATGCCAATTATCTGGTCGCCGCAGGGGAGCGTCTCAGACTGGTTCCCGGCATGTTGGTCAACGCCGAAATCCACCTCGGTACCCGCAGCGTCCTGGAATATCTGTTGTCGCCGGTGCGAAAGATAGCGCACGAGGCCGGCCGCGAGCGGTGAGCCAGCGGTCGGCTACGACTGGTCGGGATCGCACTACCTTAGCCTGGGTGGAGTAAGGCGCAACTTGGAGGAAGGAATTGACGCGATTTCGGCAGCGAACCGGTCATTGGCCCCCGCTCATCTGCCCATGATGTGCTCAACGAGCGGCTGTGCTCCAATACCCTTCGCATTCTTGGCGAGCGTCACCAGCTTGCTCAGGCGGTCGACGAGCTTCAACAGGCCTTCCCACAGCTTGCGTTCGGCGCTGTTTGCCGCTGCTGACCGTATCTGCTCTTTATGCAGCAGGATGGAACCACAACTGCGTTCGACTTCCTGCTCCAGGCCTTCGATGCCGCGGATCCGATAGGTGGACCACGCCTGCCGCAAGGCCTCGAGGTTGCGGAGAAAGAGCTTCTTGAGGTCCGGCGGCAGGTGCGGCGACTCGAGCACATGATTGATCAGGTCGTCGAGTTCCTTCCGCAGCGCCTCGAGCTGTTCGTCCTTGATCGGCGTGAATGTGCTCGAGCGGGCGAGCCGGTCGGCGCCAAACTGCAGACCATACAGGGTGAAGTCGTCGAGGCGGTTTCGCCAGTTTTCCCAGTGCGTTTCGAAATTGAGGTGGGAAAGCAGCGTTTCGATGTTTTCGAAGGGCTTGAGATAGAGTTTGTGGTCGACGTCGGTCAGCCGCACGATCGACGACTTCGCCTTGTGGACCAGGTCGATAAGATCGGCCAGATTCTTCAACAATGAGCCCGTGTCGTTTTCAGGCACCCCGAATACATGGGCCCATACGGTCTTGGTTTTTTCCTCGCTCGGGTACTGCCGGGCTGCGTCAAGCAGGTCGTAAAGCCTTCCTGCGGGATTGTTTTGAACGTCCATATGTCCTCGCCAGATGTCCGTTGTGCATGCGTCCGCATGAATATGCCGCACATATAGAGAAACCCGATGCGGGACGTATACAGCCCGTTTGGAGCATGGCGCGCATAGCGTCAACTGTGGAATTCGTTGATCGTTATAGGGAAAAGCCGGACGCTGACGCCGGGGAGGCGGCGGTGTAAAGTGGCAATATCGAACCACTCGACGTGGGACGGCGTCGTCTTCACCCGACGCATGCGGAGTTGCGCTGTCGGCTGTCTAACCTCGGGAGGCCGCATGGACGAACGGCTGAACTTGCTCAAGGCGAAGCTGCTGGTGGTCGACGACGATGAATCGATCGCGCGGCTGCTCGGCGTCGTCCTGCGCGCGGCGGGTTATAACGACGTGACGCTTTGCCATGAGCCCGCGAAAGTCCCGGCGCTTTACCGCAAGCACCGTTACGACCTGATCCTGCTCGATCTGCACATGCCCGACATGGACGGCTACCAGGTGATGGCCGCGCTCAAGGAGATCGAAACGGAAGGCTACCTTCCCGTGCTCGTGATTACCGCCGACCCTGAAGAAAAGCTGAAAGCGCTCCAGGAAGGCGCCAAGGATTTCATCCCCAAGCCGTTCGATAACGCCGAAGTGCTCACGCGGGTGCAGAACCTGCTGGAGGTCCGGCTGCTGTATCGCGAAGTTCGGGACTATAACCGCCACCTGGCGCAGAAGGTGCAGGAGCGCACGGCGCGCCTCACCCGCAGCTATCACGAAACGCTGCGCGCGATGACGCGCGCGGCCGAATACCGCGACGACAGCACCGGTGCGCACGTGCGGCGCATCAGTTTCTACGCGCGCGCGCTCGCCGAACGGCTCGGCATGGACGGCGAATTCATCGACCGCATTTTCCACGCGAGCCCGATGCACGACATCGGCAAGATCGGCATCCCGGACGCGATCCTGCTCAAGAAGGGGCCGCTTACCGAGGCGGAATGGCGCATCATGCGCACCCACCCCACGATCGGCGCACAGATGCTCATGCACAGCGAGTCGCCGTACCTGCAGATGGGCGCCCAGATCGCAGCCGCCCATCACGAGCGCTGGGACGGCACCGGGTACCCCAGCGGATTGAAGGGCGGGGAGATACCGCTTGCCGCGCGGGTGATGATGATCTGCGATGTGTACGACGCGCTGCGTTCCGTGCGCCCCTACAAGCCGGCCATCGAGCACCAGGCGTCGCTGGAGATCATCATCGAAGGCGATGAGCGGATCAAGCCGTGGCATTTCGACCCGGCGGTGTTCGACGCGTTCCGGCGAAGTGCCGAGGTGTTTCGCGAAATCTTCGCCGCCAACGCCGACCGGCCGGAAGGCGAGTAGACGGGACGTTTTTCCGGGACTGCCGGCAGTGCCGGACCTCAGTCATGCTTAGAGTGCCTAACATAATGAAACGCGTGATGCGCTGTCACGATTTTGGCTCAGGGCGCGAAGCGACCCGCAGTGAATATCGCGAATATTCACAAGGGGAGCGACAAAGC
>JACQOK010000462.1 GCA_016202565.1 Betaproteobacteria bacterium
GCTCAGGGGCGCATTTCGTCGTCGGGCTCCCTTGCAATATTCGCGATATTGCCGCGCTCGCCCTCCTCGAACTGCATCCCACATCGCCTCCGTCGCACACGTGCCTATTATTGAGATAGGTTCTGGTATCGAAGCCGGACGGTGCGCTGCAATCCGCATTATCGGGCATCGTGTCGAGCGCGGCAACGCTCGGCTTCGGGTATACTATGCGCCCTAAGAACTGCTCAGAAATCCTGAAAGACAACCGCATGAAACTTCGCATCGCGACACGCATGCTGGCTGCGACTGTCCTCGTGACGGCGGCCGGGACGCTCGGCGCCGCCGAGGGCAACCCGGCGGCGGGGAGTGAAAAGAATTCCATGTGCGCCGGCTGTCACGGCATACCGGGCTACAAGACCGCGTTTCCGGAGGTCTACAGCGTGCCCAAGATCGGCGGGCAGCATGCCGGCTACCTCGTCAAGGCGCTGCAGGCTTACAAATCGGGCGAGCGCAGTCATCCATCGATGCGTGCGATTGCCGCCACACTATCGGAGCAGGACATGGCGGATCTGGCGGCGTATTACTCGTCCGGGCCGGCGCAATCGGCGGTGAAGTGATGCGGACTGGCAAGAAGAGGATTTCCAAAATGAGAATGCGCGTCCTGACCGTATGTAGCGTGATTGCCCTCGCCAGCGGCGGCGCGGCTGCGGCCGACCCGGTGGCGGGCAAGGAAAAATCGAAGCCCTGCGCCGCCTGCCACGGCGCGGATGGCAACAGCGCGTCAGCCGAATTTCCGCGTCTGGCGGGTCAACACTACGACTATCTGGTCAAGGCGCTCAACGACTACAAATCGGGAGCGCGCAAAAACCCGATCATGGCGCCGCAGGCATCCAACCTCTCAATTCGCGACATCGCCGATCTCGCGGCCTTCTATTCGCGGCAGCAGGGACTGCAGGTCAAGTACTGAGGGCGTAAGCGGTAAACGGTAATCGGTGCGCGGTAATTGGACGTAGCCCGGATGGAATGAAATGAAATCCGGGACCGTGAGAAGCGGGAACGAAGGCCCCCAGAAAAAAGCGGGAACGAACGCCCCCAAAGAAAACCGTGCTCCCGGAATGCGTTCCGCTCCTTCCGGGCTACAATCCTCTTTACCGGTTACCTGCTTCCCAGAGTGAATCCTCTGGGCCGCCGCGCCCCCTAATCCGCCGCGGCAATCCCGTCACGACACAAAGCGCCCCAGCCGCACCGCCGTCTGGCCCTTGTAAAGCCGCTTGGACGGCATGATGAGCACGCAATTGTCGTACGGCGTCGTGACCGCTCGCTCCCCGTCCCAGCCGATGACGGTGCCGGCATTCGCGATGACTTCCAGCCCGGTGAAGTGCCGGGTGAAGTGAAAGTTGTCCGATGTGATCGTGACCGGGTGGGTAACTTCCACCACCTGCTGCGGCGCCGGATCGAGTGAGAGATGGCGCGCGGCAAGACCCGCGTCGATCACGCCAAAGTTCGCGAGAAAGCGCACCGCCGTCTCCTGCGCCACCTCGACGGTGCGCTGTGCCCAATGCTGGCCGCACTCCACGAGCAGTGCGTTTTTGGAGTTTGCCGCTTCGCCGAATCCCCCGTAATCGCGCATGCGCGGGCCCGCGGCGTGGCCCTTGTCGCATACGACCAGCGCAGGGAACGCCACCTTACGCGCCAGGGCCCGCCCCTTTTCGAGCGGGCCGGCGAGGAGCAGCGGTGCCGATGCGTGCTGCATGGAATGGAGATCGAGCAGAAAATCGACCTCGTCGATCAGCGGACGCACCTTGCGCACACGGCGCCGTTCCGTGCTGTCACGATTGCCGTCGAGAACGCTCGCGCTCCAGAGGCGGTTGAAATCCTCATCCACCCAGCGCGACGCCTCCGGCTGTTCGGGATCGAACCGTTCGTAAGCGGCGACGTTGAGAAAACCGAGGGTGAGGCGGCCGCGAACCGGCCGGATGCTTTCCCGGAACAGGCGGTCGAGCACCACGGCGCCGCACAACTCGTTGCCGTGCACGAGCGCCGAAAGCATCACGTGCGGCCCGGGGCGGCCGCTGTCGAACGTCGTGATGTACTCGCAGTTCGTGTTGCCCTTGCGATAGGGCGAGATATCCAGGGGCTTGATCTCGATGGGGTACGTGTTCGATTCAGGCATGGGGAGGCGCTCCTTCACGAATTGGAAAAACGGGATCCGGCCTGCCGTTCAAGACAGCCGAGATAGACCTTTTCATCCGGCGGCGTGCCGTGGCGCTGCGCCTGCCACAAGGTTTCGCCCAGGCATTCGAGCACGAGATGCTTGGCGTCGTGTTCCGAGCCGGTTTTCTCGAGGAGACGTTGAAAGAGCGGGAGGATGCCGGGCGGCTGGTCGATGGCGAGCTGTTCCTCGACTGCGAGATGCAGCGACAGGTGCAGGAACGGGTTCATTTCCCCGCTCTCGGGCAGAAAGTCCCGCTCGCGGTAGCGCGCGGGCTGATCGAGCAGCGTGTGGTATTCCGGATGCAGGCTGATCACTTGCAGCGCGATTCGTTCGAGACCGGCCAGCGGCTCGCCGCGCCGATACTTTTCCCAGGTATCGAAAAAAAAGCGCCGCGCTTCGTCGCGGGAAGGGGCAAACATGGCAAGCGATAAACAGTAAGCGGTGAGCGGTGAGCGATGAACGGTGAACGCCAGCTGTAAGTAATTACGATTGTAGCGCGGACGCAGATTCCAAGGGGCCGCGGGTTCCGGCGGTTTTACTGCTGACCACTTACTGCTTACTGCTCACGGTCTTTTTCCGGTATTCACACAGATCGGCAATCCGGCAAGTCGGACACTCGGGCTTGCGCGCCTTGCACACGTAGCGTCCGTGCAGGATCAGCCAGTGATGGGCGTCGCGTCTGAATTCCTCGGGCACTGACCGGAGCAGCTTGCGTTCGACTTCGAGCACGTTTCCGCCCGGCGCAATGCCGGTGCGGTTGGCCACCCGGAAGATATGGGTGTCGACGGCGATCGTGGGCTCCCCGAAAGCGGTGTTGAGAATGACACTTGCCGTCTTGCGTCCCACGCCGGGCAGCTGCTCCAGTTCATCACGAGTACTCGGCACCGCGCCGCCGTGCCGCTCGAGAAGCAGTTTGCAGGCGGCGAGAATGTTCCTGGCCTTGGTGCGGTAAAGACCGATGCGCCGGATGTACTGTTCCAGTCCGGCTTGCCCGAGCTGCAGCAGCTTGCGCGGGGTATTGGCGTTCCGGAACAGCTCCTGCGTAGCGAGATTGACGCTCTTGTCGGTTGCCTGCGCCGAAAGGATGACCGCGATCAGGAGTTCAAACGGCGAGCTGAACTCGAGCTCGGTGCGCGGTATCGGATTCGCGGCGCGCAGCCGGTTGAAGATTTCCTGGCGTCTTGCGCGGTTCATCGCAATCTGGCGCGGTCCATATGGTGCACATGCTCCCGATCTATGGATGGCGAGGCGAGAGGGTTAATTACGCCCGCGCTGCTGCAGCCGCGCCTGCGCGCGCGCAATCGCCTTTTGTATCGTCGCGCGCTTCCGCTCTTCAGCCGCCGCTTTTCGCGACGCGGCCAGTCGTGCCGAGCGCTCCTCGCGTTCGCGCTGCAGGCGCTCATGGCGCGACTGGAAACGACGGCGCGCGCGCGCCGCCGCGGCGCGCCTCTGCTCGGGCGTCAGCGCCTGCCCCGTTTCGATCATGCGGATACAGTCGACCGGGCACGGCGCGAGGCACAGCTCACAGCCGGTGCACTCCCCGGCAATCACCGTATGCATGAGTTTGGCGGCGCCCACGATGGCGTCGACCGGACAGGCCTGGATGCACAACGTGCAGCCGATGCAGACTTCTTCGTCGATGACGGCGACCGCCGGCGGCCCGGTGACGCCGAACGCAGGATCGAGCGGCTTGAACGGAACGCCCAGCAGCGCCGCGAGATCGTGTGCCACATCGTCGCCACCCGGCGGGCACTGGTTGACATCGGCGCGGCCCGCGGCAATCGCCTCGGCGTACGGGCGACAGCCGGCATAACCGCACTTGCGGCATTGCGTCTGCGGCAGCAGCGCGTCGATCGCATCGGCGAGCGTATCCGGGCGTGTCATGCGAGCGCCTGGAGCGGGTCGATGAAGTCGCGTCCGGTGTCCTGGGCGAGCCCGGCGTGCGTGAGCCGTCCTTTATGCACCTGCAGTCCTGCGCGCAGACCCGGGTTCGCGGCCAGCGCGCCGCGCAGCCCCTTGCCCGCAAGTTCCAGCGCGGCGGGCAAGGTCGCCTGGGTCAGCGCGAGCGTTGCGGTGCGCGCCACCGCGGAGGGCATGTTCGGCACACAGTAATGGACCACGCCTTCGTCGACGTACAGCGGATCGGAGTGGGAGGTCGGCCGCGAAGTTTCGCAGATCCCGCCCTGATCGATGGCGACATCGACAATGACCGAACCGGGGCGCATTTGCTTCAAGTCCGCGCGGCGGATCAGCCGCGGCGCGAGCTTGCCGGGCAAGAGCACGGCGCCGATCACCAGATCGGCATCGTGCACCAGCGGCGCAATGGCCTGCGGGTTGGAGATGACGGTCTTCAAGCGTGCGCCGAAGACTTCTTCCAGGCGGGCGAGCCGCGCCGCGCTGCGATCGAGCAGCGTCACGTCCGCGCCCATGCCGATCGCGACGCGCGCCGCATGAACGCCGACCATGCCGCCGCCGATGATTACGACCGTGCCGGGTGCAACGCCCGGCACGCCGCCCAAGAGCACGCCGCTGCCGCCGTTGGCAAGCTGCAGCGACCAGGCGCCGACCTGCGGGGCGAGCCGCCCGGCGATCTGCGACATCGGTACCAGCAGCGGCAGTGCGCCGCTGGCGTCCGTTACGGTTTCGTAGGCGATGCAAGTGACTTGCGCGTCGAGCATCGCCTGGAGCAAACGCGGATCGGGCGCGAAGTGGTGATAGCAAAACAGAATCTGCCCCGGACGGGTCAGCGCGAATTCGGCGGTTTGCAGTTCCTTGACCTTGATCACCAGTTCGCAGCCGTAAGCCTCCTGCGGGCCTGCCACGACATGGGCGCCGGCGGCGCGGTACTGTTCATCGGGAAACCCGATCTTGTCCCCGGCGCCGGACTGCACCATTACCCGGTGCCCGCCTTCGACGAGCGCCCGGGCGCCGGGTGGTGTGAGCCCGACGCGGTACTCGTGGTTCTTGATCTCTCTCGGTACCCCGACTTCCATGAGGTCAATTTCTCCTGCCACAAAGCGCGTCCACGCACTCCTCGACCAGAGCAGGTCCACGGTAGATGAGCCCGGTGTAGAGCTGCACCAGGCTCGCGCCGGCGGCGACCCGCTGCTGTGCGTCGGCTCCGCTCATGATACCGCCGACGCCAATGACGGGAAACGCATCGCCGAGCGCGTGCGCGAGCTGCCGTACGATGCCGGCCGCACGTTCGGCAAGCGGCGCGCCACTCAGGCCGCCTGCTTCGTCGCCGTGCGGCAGCCCGGCCACCCCGTCGCGCGCAGTGGTGGTGTTGGTGGCGATCACGGCGTCAATCTCGTAACGGTGCAGGAGTTCTGCGATTGCGCCGATCTGCGCGGCATCGAGATCGGGCGCGATTTTCACCGCAAGCGGCACGCGCCTGCCATGGGTGTCCGCGAGCCGCCGCCGTTCCCCGGCGATCGCGCCGAGCAGCGCATCGAGCGCGGCGGATTCCTGCAACTGCCGCAGCCCCGCGGTATTGGGCGAGGATATGTTCACCGCAACGTAGCTTGCCAGCGGATAAACCTTGCGCAGGCAATGGACATAATCCTCGGCGGCGCGTTCAAGCGGCGTGTCGAAGTTCTTGCCGATGTTGATGCCGAGCACGCCGCGAAAGCGGGCGCGCCGCACGTTTTCGACCAGCCGGTCCACGCCGTCATTGTTGAAGCCCATGCGATTGACCAGCGCGTGCGCCTGCTCGATGCGGAACAGCCGCGGGCGCGGGTTGCCGGGTTGCGGGCGCGGCGTCACCGTGCCGACTTCGATGAAGCCGAATCCGAGTGCCGCAAGCGCGTCGATGTACTGGGCGTTCTTGTCGAGTCCTGCAGCGAGCCCGACCGGGTTCGAAAATCGCAAGCCCATGAGACTGCGCTCGCACCGCGCATGCGGCACCCGTGCCGGCGGCAACCCCAGCCGCCGCAGCGCCTTCAGTGAACCAAGCGTGAGCCGATGCGCGGTTTCGGCGTCGAGCCTGAACAGAAGCGGGCGCAGCAGCGGGTACATGACCCGCATTTTACGCCAGCGTGGAGCACTGTCGCCCGAACAATGGGGCTAGACGGTGAAAGCGGGAGCTTGTGTTTCGGCGCGGCCCAGGATGACGACGTAGAGCGCGACGATCACGACCCAGCACGTCAGCCCGCTCCACAGCACGTGCGAGACAAAGTGCGCGCCCTGCGCAACGCGGCCCAAACCGAGCGCGAACCCACCAATCATGCCAGCGGCAAGCGCTATCCGCGCGAGCCGCGGTCTGTCGAGCGCGCGGCAGGCGAAGTAGAACGCCATCAGGCAAAAGCCGGTGGAAGCGTGGCCGGCGGGGAAACAGTGCCCCGGCTGCAGACCGGGCGGCGCGGCGTCGAACAAAGAAAGATGCGGTGCGAACCCGCCGTATTCCTGCAGGCTCCACGGGCAGTGACGCAGGCTCGCCGCCTTGAGCAGGATCACCGCAAGCGGAGCGAGCGTCAGAGACAGCGACAGAAAGAGCAGCAGACGGCGCCGCGGCTTCAGTTCCGGCAGCACGAAGCTGAGCAGATACATCGCGATCACGCAGCAGGCAACGACCACGACCAGCTGCTTCGTGATCTGGTGGGCGAAGACTTCGAGAAAACTGTCGTAGCGCAGCGGAAAGACACCCGCAACGGGATCGAAGAACCAACCGCTTATCGTCGCATCGATGGCGGTCGTTTCCATTACGAGCAGCAACGCGGCGACCGGCAGCACCGGAGCGAGATGCAGCAGCAGAAGATGACGCCGTGTTGCCGTAGCCTGCGACCATGATTGCCCGCTATGCGGTTTGGTCGAGTCGATAGCGTCTGTCGTCGTAAAAGGCACGGGTGTTCCAAAAAAACGGTTTACTGAGAGTTCAATGCAGTAACAGTCGGGCGGCACGGGCGAAACAGGTCGTGTTCGGCACGATAGATCGCTGTTTGCACATTCGAGAGCCCCAGGATCGAGTGATACACGTAATCGTGGGAGAGCGGCGCGTGCTGCCGCGTCCTCAGGCAGGCTGCGTCGATGCCGAGGCGTTCGCGCAGGTCCTCGGACAGCCACAGCAGCAGCGGGACCTGGATCTGCTCCCGCGGCGCCAGCGCGTAGGGGAGGCCGTGCAGGTAGAGCCCGTTTTCTCCCAGAGACTCGCCGTGGTCTGACACGTACAGCATCGCCGTGTCGAAGCGCCGCGCATTGCTCCGGAGCAGATCGATCGTCCGGCTCAGCACGTAATCGGTGTAGCGGAGCGTGTTGTCGTAAGCGTTCACGATCTCCTGCCGCGAACAGCGGTCGAGCTGGACGTTATCGCAGGCGGGGGTGAAGGCCTCGAAGGCCGGAGGGTAGCGCTTGAAGTAGGCCGGACCATGGCTGCCCTTCATGTGCAGCACGATGAGGGTGTCGCGATCCTGTTTGTCAAGATAGTCCTGGAGCCCATGCAGCAGTATTTCATCGTAGCACTCGTCGCTGCGGCACAGGCCGGGTACCTGCATGATTGAAAGGTCCTCGTGAGGCACGCGGTCGCACACGCCCTTGCAACCGGAGTTGTTGTCCCGCCAGCGCACTGCGATGCCGGCGTGCTGCAGCACATCGAGCAGCCCTTCGTGGCGCAGCGCAAGCGTCGCCTGGAAGCCGTCGCGGCCGACATCCAGGAACATGCACGGCAGCGACACCGCCGTGGACGTGCCGCAGGCGCTGACGTCGGAAAAGCTGAAAACGTTCTGGCGCGCCAATTCGGGGTTGGTCGGGCGCGGATAGCCGTTGAGCGAGAAGTTTGCCGCCCGGGCGGTCTCCCCGACCACGAGTATCGTGAGCGTCGGTTTAGCGGCGCGTGCTCCCGAGAATGCGCGCGTCGCGTCTGCGCCGACCACCTCCAGCGTGACGGGGGCGGCCAGGCTGCGCGTGAGGTGGCCATGCACTGCGGCCACGATGTTGGAGGGCACGAGCATGAGGCGCAACTCGCGGTGGTTGCGCAGCAAAGAGGCATAGTGTTGGTAGTGCACGAGCAGCATGGCGGCGAGGCAGGCGACGGCAGCCGCCATGCCCAGTGCCTTGGCGCTGAGCTCGCGCGTCCAGGGCCTGCCGACCACCCGCACCCGGGCGATCAGCAGCGCCGGCAGCACGCCGAATACCAGCAGCCACACCCACAGACGCCAACTCAGCAGTTCCAGCGCCTCGGCCGTGTGCGTCTGCACGATATTGGCGATCATGCCGTGATCGAGCAGGATGCCGTAGGTGTCGATGAAGTAGCCTGCGGCCGCCGAGGTGAGAAGCACTGTGGCGAGCGCCGCCTTGGTGGCGCGCCCCCAGGTCAGCAGGCTCAACGTGAGGTAGACCCACGCCAGCACGAACAACGGCGCGGTCAGAAGAAAGAAGACGTTGTCCGTGCGGAGCCCGCCGGTGGCCTGCCATATCGACCGCCAGAACGGAAAATTACCCAGCGCGACGAGCCACAGCGAGGCGAGCAGCGTAAGTGTCTGGCGGCTCAGCAAGGTGCCGCAGCATAGCGGCACGCGTGTCAAGCAAGTGTCGCGTGCGGGTGAAAAGATCGTGAAGACTACAACCTGTCTCAAAAACAGCGTCTAACCGCCGATGAAC
>JACQOK010000466.1 GCA_016202565.1 Betaproteobacteria bacterium
CAATTCTGGCTTGCAACGCACACGAGCTTCATTATGTTACAGACTCTTAGGTTATATATAGGACTTGCGGGCAGTTTCTTGGGGATTTCCGTGCGAATATTACATTTTTGTCGGGTGCGCCGCCACGTGGACGAGGCGAATGCCTTGAAAAAGCGCCGCGGCGGCCCTCTGTTGTTGTGTCATGCCCGCGGAGGCGGGCATCCAATGTACCGAGACATCAATTAAATTCCCGACTACTCGGGAATGACACGGTAGATCTGTAGATTACCAGAGCGGAGAACCCTATGGGAGACATGGCCGGCCGGGAAACCCTGGGCTTTCAAGCCGAGGTCAAGCAACTGCTCAACCTGATGATCCACTCCTTGTACAGCAACAAGGAGATTTCCCTGCGCGAACTGATTTCGAACGCCTCCGACGCCTGCGACAGGCTCCGGTTCGAGGCGCTCACCGACAAGGCGCTGTTCGAGGACGACGCCGAACTCAAGATCCGCGTCAGTTTCGACCCGAAGGCGCGCACCCTCACCGTGACGGACAACGGCATCGGCATGTCGCGCCAAGAGGTGATCGAGCAGATCGGCACCATCGCCAAGTCCGGCACCCGCGAGTTCTTCCAGAGCCTGACCGGCGACCAGGCCAAGGACGCGCATCTCATCGGCCAGTTCGGCGTCGGCTTCTATTCCTCATTCATCGTGGCCGACAAGGTGACGCTGGTGACCCGCCGCGCGGGCTTAAGCAAGGAACACGGCGTCCGGTGGGAATCCGACGGCAGCGGCGAATACACGGTTGAAACGATCGAGAAACCCGGGCGCGGTACCGAGGTCACGCTCCATCTGCGCGAAGGCGAAGATGAGCTTCTGAGCGGGTTCAGGCTGCGCTCCATCATCCGCAAGTATTCCGACCACATCACGCTGCCGATCGTGATGAAGGAGGAGGAGTGGGACAAGGACAACAGCGTGTACCGGACCACCGGCAAGGACGAGACGGTCAACCAGGCAAGCGCGCTCTGGGCGCGGCCGAAGTCGGAAATCACCGAGGAGCAGTACCACGAGTTCTACAAGCATGTCGCGCACGACTTCGAAGCGCCGCTCGCCTACACCCATAACAAGGTGGAAGGCACCAAGGAATACACGCAGCTCCTCTACATTCCGTCGCGCGCGCCGTTCGACCTGTGGGACCGTGAACACCGTAGAGGCGTCAAGCTCTACGTGCGGCGGGTGTTCATCATGGATGATGCCGAGCATCTGATGCCGGTGTACATGCGGTTCGTGCGCGGCGTGATCGATTCCAACGACCTGCCGCTCAACGTCTCGCGCGAGATCCTCCAGGAATCCAAGGACGTGGAGATGATCCGCGCCGGGTCGGTGAAACGCGTGCTGTCTCTGCTCGAGGACCTCGCGGAGAACCAGAAGGAGAAGTACGCGACGTTCTGGAAGGAATTCGGCCGCGTGCTGAAGGAGGGCGCGGGCGAGGACCACGCCAATCGCGAGCGCATCGCGAAGCTCCTGCGCTTTGCTTCGACGCACAAGGACACGGACGAGCAGGACGTGTCGCTCGCCGACTACGTTTCGCGCATGAAAGAGGGGCAGGAAAAGATTTACTACGTGACGGCGGACAGCTTCGCGGCCGCCAAGAACAGTCCCCACCTCGAGATCTTCCGCGAGAAGGGGGTGGAAGTGCTGCTCATGTACGACCGCGTCGACGAATGGGTGGCGGCGCATCTGACCGAGTTCGACGGCAAACAGCTCCAGTCGGTCGCGAAGGGGCGGCTGGAGCTGGGCAAGCTCGAGGACGAAGCGGAGCAGAAGGAGCAGGAAAAGGAGGCCGGCGAGTTCAAGGACTTCGTTGAGAAGATCAAAAAGACGCTCGGCGAACGGGTGAAGGACGTGCGCGTGACACTGCGGCTCACCGAATCGCCGGCGTGCCTGGTCGCCGACGAGCACGACCTGAGCGCGAACCTGCAGCGGCTCCTGAAGGCGGCGGGACAGAAGTCTCCGGAATCGAAGCCCATTCTGGAAATCAACCCGCACCACTCGCTGGTGCAGCGCCTGAAGGATGAAGCTGACGAGCAGCGCTTCTCCGACCTGAGCCAGATCCTGTTCGACCAGGCCCTGCTCGCCGAGGGCGGTGCGCTCGACGACCCGGCCGGCTTCGTCAAGCGCTTGAACCAGCTCATCCTGGCAATCGGAAGGCAAACGTAGACGTAAGAAGCGGGAACGAAGGCCCCCAAAAGAAAAACGTGTTCCCGGAATCCGCTTCGCTCCTTCCAGGCTACGCGCAGGAAGCAAACGTAGCCCGGATGGAATGAAATGAAATCCGGGG
>JACQOK010000482.1 GCA_016202565.1 Betaproteobacteria bacterium
CCACATCACCGGCGTCCACGTGCAGCCGAACAAGGCCATCGTCGGCGAGAACGCGTTCGCGCACGAGGCCGGCATTCACCAGGACGGCGTGCTGAAAAGCCGCGATACCTACGAAATCATGCGCGCGCAGGACGTGGGCTGGAAAGCCAATAAGCTGGTGCTCGGCAAGCACAGTGGACGCAATGCCTTCAAGGCCCGGCTCCAGGAACTCGGAATCGTGATCGAATCGGAAGAAATGCTCAATGCCGCGTTCAAGCGCTTCAAGGACCTTGCCGACAAGAAGCACGAGATCTTCGACGAAGACCTGCAGGCGCTCGTCACGGAGGAGAACCTCGAGCAGGCGGTGAACGAGCACTTCAAGCTGCTCTCGTTGACCGCGCACTCCGAGACCGGCGAGCTGCCGTTCGCCCGCGTCGTGATATCCGAGGACGGCAAGGAAAGACGCGCGGAAGCGCAGGGCAGCGGACCGGTCGACGCCTCGTTCAAGGCGATCGAGAATATCGTCAAGAGCGGGACCGAACTGCTGCTCTATTCGGTCAACGCCATCACTACCGGTACCGACGCGCAGGGCGAAGTCACGGTACGCGTTGCCAAGGGCGGACGCATCGTCAACGGCCAGGGCGCCGATACCGACATCGTCGTGGCCTCGGCCAAGGCCTATCTCAACGCGCTCAACAAGCTGCACTCCAATCTCGAGCGGCTGAACCCGCAGATCTGACCGGCTCCGGATCGAGGATGGAGGAGCGCGCGGGGCCGGGCTTCGTCAGTCAGCCGATATGATAAGGCGAGCGCCCGGCGGTGGAGCGCAGCTGGTTGATGACGTCGGTCACTTTAGGCACCTTGACGGCGACCTCGACGGCGTCTTTCGCGTCCAGGTCCGGTTCGAGGATACCCGACAACGTGATGCGGCCCTCATCGGCATCGATTGAGATGATCATTTTTGTCGTGCGTGGATCCTGGCGCAACGCCGCACGCACATGCGCCTGCAGCGCCAGGTTGCCGAAAATTCGCATGGATTCGGGTGTTTCCTGGAATGCCGGATCGTCGAGGAGATTCGTGATCTCCTCCACGCATTCGTCTATCGTCAGCCGCTCGGTATTGAGTACGAGGTCGTAGTTTTCCGGGTCATGCCAGTTGAGGCCAAAATGGCGGCGCGTGATCGCCCCGTGCGCCTCTTCGCTCAACTTGATTTCGTTCTCCACGAAACCCCGATCGTCGGTGTTGATGCGTTCCATCATGCGTTTCACCCGCAGCTCGAGCGGCGCGCACACGCGCAGGCAGACGACGTGGGAGACCGGGCGCAATAAATGCGCGGCTCCCCAGCCGCGAATCACCGCCACTTGACCGCTTTCCACGAGCTGAAAGGTTTCATCGGCGGTATATATGGACAAGCTCGTCTTGTCGGTCGTCAGGCGCTCCCAGATTCCGGCCTTGCCTTCGAGAAATCGGATGACATGGCTCTTTCTGAGACGCAGCTTGTTGGCCAGCTGCCCGATGATTTCGTGGTGAACGACCTGCTTGCCGGTTTGTTCGGACAGCCGTGCGGCGACGTCCTTTCCAAGCGAACCCATTTCACGGGTCATCGCGATCAGCGGCATGATGGCCTCTCCCTTTTGTCTTTCGACCGTCTGATGAGGATAGCATTCCGGGCCGGATTGTAAACTTCGGCCGCCAAGCAGTATCCTAGCTGTAGTCGAACACGTCACGCGGAACGCGCCGGCCGGAAAATGGCAAAGTGGCTGATTACAATTGGAATAATCCTCGTGGTACTGGGCGTGCTGTGGCCGCTCCTCGGCAAGCTCGGCCTGGGCAGCTTGCCCGGGGATTTCAGGATCGAACGCAAGGGTTTTACGTTCTATTTTCCGCTCACCACCAGTATCATCGTCTCGCTCGTGGTTACGCTCATCCTGTGGATTTTCCGGCGTTGAGCGATCAAATCGTCGGGGTTCACGTTGTTCACCCCAACGATCTAACGCGTGCTCCGGACGTACGCAATCGCGCTTACGAAGAATAACAGTGCAAGCGCGATTTCCACGATCGCGAGCGATGCCGTCACACCGCTCTCCGATAAGACGCGGACAGCGCCCTCAGCAAAGTACGCGAGTATCAGCATCGAGGCCCACTGGTAGGTATATATCCGGCCGCGCAAGATGCCGAACAACGGAGCAAGGAGCGGCAGCACTTTGAGCACGAGCCACGAGCCACCCGGTCGCAGCGGCGCCAGCCATAACTCCCACGCCAGGCACAGGAAGATCAAAACGATGAGGCTGGCACAGGCCGTCACATAAGCGGTCCGCGTCATCACGCCTCCCACGCCAGGCACAGGAAGATCAAAACGATGAGGCTGGCACAGGCCGTCACATAAGCGGTCCGCGTCATCACGCGCTGTCCCGCCGTGCCAGAACCGTCAGCACGAGTACTATGCTGCCAGCTTCGCGGCGATTTCGGCGAGCCGCCGGCCGAGGGCAATGCACAGTTTTTTTTCGTGTTCAGTGATTGGCTGATCGCTCGCCGCGCCGGCATGATGGCTCGGCCCGTATGGCGTGCCGCCATCGCAGGTGGTCATCAGTTCCGGTTCGGAATAGGGCAGGCCGACCACTACCATGCCGTGATGCAGCAGCGGCAACATCATCGAAATCAACGTGGTCTCCTGGCCGCCGTGCAGGCTGCTGGTGGAGGTGAACACCGCTGCCGGCTTGCCGGCAAGCGTGCCCTTCAGCCATAGCTCGCCGGTCGAATCCCAGAAGTACTTGAGGGGGGCGGCCATGTTGCCAAAGCGGGTGGGAGAACCCAACGCAAGCCCGCTGCATTCCTCGAGGTCCTTCAACTCGACGTAAGGCGCGCCCGAATCGGGTACTACGGGCTCGACCGCCTCGCACACCGTGGAAATCCTGGGCACCGTGCGCAGCCGCGCGGTGACGCCGTGCACCTGTTCCACGCCCCGCACCACCAACTGCGCCATTTGCTTCACGGCGCCGAAGTGGCTGTAGTAAAGAACGAGTATCTCGCGCATCGCTTCGCGTGGAAGTGATATAGGCCGCTGATTCGTGGTTATTATATAGTCTTACTGTGTCACGAAAGTATCGTAGCCCGGAAGGAGCGAAGCGGATTCCGGGAATTCCTCTCCCGGATTTCATTTCATTCCATCCGGGCTACCTTCCCCTGCAAATTTTATGACACAGTAGAGATAGGGATCATCCCAGGGAAGACGGAACGCGTGGCAAGGAGAACCCCGGCGCTGGTTGAGTTTGTGCGTGTCGTGGCGAGGCGCTTCAACGAGGACCGCTGCATGCAGATTGCGAGCAGCCTCACCTTCACCACACTGCTCGCCATGGTGCCGTTGATCACGGTTGCGCTGACTCTGATCTCGGCGTTTCCAGTGTTCTCCGGACTGACCCGCCATCTGCAAACGTTCCTGGTCGAAAACCTCGTGCCGCAATCGGCGCATCTGATCGCAAAGTATGGCGAACAATTTACCGCCAATGCCGCGCAACTGACCGCAGTCGGCATTGCATTCCTGGTCGTGACCGCGATCCTGTTGCTGTTGACGATAGAGCGCGCTTTTAACCAGATCTGGCGCGTGCGGCGCACGTGGACGACGGTGCAACGCGTCTTCATTTATTGGGCGCTGCTCACCATCGGTCCGGTGCTGCTTGGGGCGAGCCTGTCTTTGACCTCCTGGCTCGTGAGCTTCTCGCTCGGACTCGTGAAGGAAATACCGGGGGCGGGCGTCGGCCTGTTGCGAATCGTCCCGGTCGCGCTGATCTGGCTTGCGCTGACGCTGCTTTATCTCACGATGCCCAACCGGCGCGTGCTGATCCGGGACGCCGTCCTGGGCGGACTGCTCGCAGCTCTCGCGTTCGAGGCAATGAAGCGCGGCTTCACGTTCTATATCACGCAGTTTCCGACTTACAAACTGGTCTACGGCGCCTTCGCGAGTGCGCCGATTTTTTTGCTGTGGGTGTATCTTTCATGGCTGGTGGTGCTCTCAGGCGCCGTAGTGGTGGCGGTGCTGCCCGAATGGCGCGAAGGGACGTGGCAGGGCGAGCCCCCGCCCGGTGCGCAGTTCTTCGATGCCTTGCACATCCTCAGGCTGCTCTGGCAGGCGCACCGCGATGGCAACTTGCTGACACTGCGGCTGCTGCATACGGAAGTGAAGCTGCGTGCCGACCAGATCGAGACGATGCTCGACGCCATGAGCGCTGCGCGCTGGGTGGGCCGCGTCGGCGCGGGCTGGACGCTGATCAGGGACGCCAGCGAAGTTCGCGTCGCTGATGTTTATCAGCTATTCGTCATTCGCGGCAGCGCCCGGCAGATCGGTGGGGAAATCGACCTGCTCGCGCGAACACTCGCCGCAAGAGTCGAAGATCACATGCAGATGTCGCTCGAGGAATTTTTCAGCTCCGTCACGCCGGGAAAACCGGCCGAGGCGGTGTGACCCCGCGCACCGGGGCCGCAGCGATGCCGCTCGACTGCGGTTATGGATTGTTCGAGGACGCTGACCGCTTACGAGGCGCGGCCTTGCACGCTTCGCACCGCACGCACCGGATAGTGCCAGTCGGTGTGCCACGCGCGCACGACCAGGTTCGGGTATTCCGCCTGGCCCAGGCTGCCGTTGTAGCGGCCGAGCGCGCGAAAGAGATTGCCCATTTCCATGTCGAGGTAGAGGCGCAGGATCATGCACACGTAACGCAGGTTGGTGCGCAGGTGGAACAGGTTGTGGCGGCGGGTGCCGATAAGCTTGACCCAGAACGGCATCACCTGCATGTAGCCGCGAGCTCCCG
>JACQOK010000478.1 GCA_016202565.1 Betaproteobacteria bacterium
CGTTGTCCTCGATGGAGTAGCCGCGCGAGACCGCGAGCGTCTCCCACGGGCTGCGCTCCACGTTCTCGGTGAGACACGCCGTATAGCGCAGGGGTGTTGCGAAAACGGTGGCCGATCCCACGCCCGCAATGCCGCCGCCCAGGTTCATGAGCATCAGCCGGATGGCGCGGCCGATCGACGCGTTGGCCCGAAAGCCGGGACCGAAGCAGCCGTTGCCGCCGTGCAGGCCGATCCTGCGCGCGTACGGACCGTTGACGATCATGAGCGGCGCCACCCCGTGCATCGTGCCCTGCACGCCGTTCAGGTTGAATTCCTCGCGCAGCATGAGCGTGATGCCGCCGAGCACGACCGGCAGATATTCCGGGCTGCAGCCTGCCATCAGCGCGTGGATCGCGACGGTGCGCACGGTGGCGGTTGCCATGGCCGGCGGAATGCGGCCGACGAATTCCTCCGGATCGCGGCGCGTGCCCTGAAGCATCCACTGCACGCGCTCCTCGGTCGGCGTGACGACCGGCAGGCCGTCCGACCATTGCTTCGTCAGAAAAAACTCGAATTCATCCAGCGCCGCCGCGGCGCTTTCACCATCTTCCATATCGCGCCGTCAATCCGCCGTGATATTTGCCGACCGGATCACCTTGCCCCACTTTTCCGTTTCGGCCTTGATGAAGGCCGTGAACTCGTCCGGTGTATTGGAAACGGGTTGCGTGCCCAGATTGACGAACAGTTGCGAGACTTTCGGATTGGCGATCGCGCGTGCGATTTCCTTGTGCAGGCGCTCGACGATATCTTTCGGGACGCCAGCCGGGGCAAGAATGCCATACCATTGCGTGACGTCGTACCCCGGCAGCAGCTCCGCCACCGTAGGCAACTCCGCAATGGAACGCTTCTTACCGGTGGTCGCAAGCGCGCGAAGCTTGCCGCTCTTCATATGCGGAACGACGGTAGGGCCGCTGCCAAACAGCATGGTGCTCTCGCCTGTCATCACCGCCACCGCCGCAGGGCCATTGCCCTTGTACGGCACGTGAAGGAGCTTCACGTTGCCTAGCTGATTGATCAGTTCGCCGGCGAGATGCGGCGCGCCGAGATTACCGCTCGATGCATAGCTAAGCGCATTCGGTTTGGATTTGGCGAGTGCGAGCAGCTCCTTCACCGAGCGCGCGGGGAGTGACGGATGCCCGGTCAGCACGTAATCCGACGTGGCGATGAGGCTGATCGGCTGGAAGCCCTTGATCGGGTCGTAGGGGAGCTTCGCGACCGCTGCCGGCAGAATGGCGAGCGGCGCGACATTACCCAGGACCAGCGTGTAGCCATCGGCGGCGGATTTCGCGGCGATTTCCGTGCCGATGCGGCCGCTTGCACCGGGACGGGTATCGACAATCACCTGCTGGCCCATCTGGTCGCCAAGCGCCTGCGCGATGATGCGCGCGGTGGCGTCCGTTCCGCCGCCGGGCGGATAGGGCGAGATCAGCCGGACCGGTTTGGACGGATAAGCCTGTCCCGAGCCAGTCGAGGTGGCTTGCGCCCACGCCCCCTGCGCGGGAAGACAGGCGGCAACGGCGAAAATCAGAAGTGCCGGGACTTTCATTTTTCTCTCCTCGTGGTATTCGACTGACCATGAAGAGAAACACTTTATACGTTATCACCGTCGGCGGCACCCGATTGTCCAGATGATGGATTCAACGCAGGTATTCGCGTTGCCATTTCCGGTACTGGTCGGCGCCGATCACGCGCTCCATTTCCTGCGGCGACGCGATCTTCGACTTGAGATCGGCGGGCGCGCCGCCGTCGAAAAGATGCGCGTAGACTTCGTGCAACGCCTTGACCACGGCCGCAACCGGCTGATGGCCTTGCAGCAGAACGCGCACGCCGAGCGCGGCGAGGTCGTCGCGCGCGAAGGTGGCCGGCGCCCGGCCGACGATGAGCGGGAGATCGGCGGCGTGGTGGATCGCCTCGATCTGGTCGAGCCGCTCCGGCTTCGTGACGAAGATCGCATCGACGCCGGTCGCCGCGTAGGCCTTGGCGCGCGCGACGGCACCTTCAGTTCCTTCCACGCCGAGGGCCGCGATGCGTCCGGCGATGACCAGCGCGGGATCCTGCCGGGCCGCCAGTGCGGCGCGCAGCTTGCCCACCATTTCTTCGATGGAAACGAGTTCTTCGGTATCCTCGGGCTGCCCGAAACGCACGGGTAGCGCCAGGTCTTCGATGGCGATCGCCGACACGCCCGCGTGCTCCAGCTCCTGAACCGCGCGCATCACGTTGAGCGCATTGCCGTAGCCGTTGTCGGCATCGACGATGAGGCTTAAGCTGCACGCGCGCATGACGCGGCGCGCCTGCTCGGCAAACTCGGTGAGCGTGAGCCCGCTGCGATCGGGCGTGGCCAGTATCGTGTTCGTCGACACCGAACCCGCAAGCAGGCCGAGTTCATAACCAACCGACTGCGCGATGCGCGCCGACAGCGGATCGTATACGCTCGCGGGCGACTGGCACTTCGATCCAGCCAGTATGGCGCGCAGCCTGTTTCGTTGTTCGGTGCGGTTCACGTTATCTCCCCCCATTGCCGAGCATCTCGGCGAAAGCGCGCATATTTTCCTCCTTCTCGATCGAAAAGGTCCGGTCGACGACTTCCCGCGCGCGCTTCGCACCGAGAACGGGCTCGGCCTGGGTGACGAATTTCCTCGTGACGTCGTCCCACGTCATGGGATTGCGCGGATCGCCGAGCGGGCGCAGCACTTCACGATAGAACGCGCCGCGCGGCGTCTTCACCTCGACTGCCGCCGGGCGCAGCCCCTGCCTGAACAAGACGGTCAATTCCGGTTTTTCCTCGAGCCGCGTCTTTGCCATGAGCGCTGCAACGGTTGAATCACGCAGCCACTCATCGCTGAATTGCCGGGGCGTGACCTCTCCGGCGACGAGCGCCACCGCCACGCAAAAATGGAAGCTGTGGTCCGCTGTTTCCTTGGTCGTGGGCGCGAGCTTGCGCTCGTCCCAGCTCGGCTTCGTCAGCGCTTCTTCGTGGGCGAGGATGCGGATGGACTCGATTTCGGCAGGGTCGATCGCTAATTCCTTGCGCAACTCGAGTGCGGCCTGCACCATGGCGGGTGTCATTCCTTCCACCGGATAGGGCTTGAGCCCGACCTTGAGCGTGCGGAAGTCACCGCGCTCGGGCACCAGCGGCTCCACGTCGACGCCGCCGGCGACGGCGCGGCCAAACCCGTAGGGACCTTCGAGGAGCGTGCTGCAACCCGTAAAACCCCGCCGCGCCAGCAGCGCGTAGAGAATGCTCTGGCTTGCGACGAGCGGAGCCGACAGCGCCTTGTCCATCGGGATGTCGCCGTGACGGATTTCGGAGAGCGTGTTCGAGCGCGCGCCCGAGAGCGCGATGGCATGGCCGAGCTGCGCGGCATCCAGCCCCAGCAGCGCGCCTGCACCCGCTGCGGCGGAGTAGGCACATGCTCCCGTGTGATGCCAGCCCGCATGCCACAGGTTCCTCGCAACGGGAAGATCGGCGAAGCGCATTTGCACTTCGTATGCGATCACCATGGCGCGCAGGAATTCGCGGCCGGAGCGGTCACACCATTCAGCGGCAGCGAGTAACGTCGCGATGTTGTCGCTCGGATGCGCGGTCCAGGCGGGGCCGAAATACACATCGTTGTAGTCCTGGTAGCGCAGGGCGACACCGTTGGCGAGCGCAGCGAGCGGGGCGCTCAACTTCGTCCCTTTGCCGAACACGGTCGCCTGCTCGCCACCGTTCAGTTCTTCCTGCACGGTGGTGCGCACGATGCGTGCCGGATCGCTGTCGAGACCGCCATACGCGCAGGCGAGGCTGTCGAGCAATATGCGCTTCGCGTAATCGACGACCGGCGCGTCGAGTTCGGCAAAACGAAGATCGGCGGCATACCGGCCGATGCGCTCCACCACCGTGCTCATTTCATGTTCTCCATCGCGCGTCCGGCGAAAGTCCTTTGCTCCCTGCCCGGGCCTGATTTTCGCATGGAAGCGTGCTGTTGAAGGCGATCCTGAACGGCGCTATAGTGGTTGCGGCACGGCCGGCTGCGGCCCGAACATAATAAGGAGGAGGAAAAATGAACACGGTCATCTCGTTCAGGATCGCCGCATCGCTCGGCGCGGTCGCTGTCCTCGCCGGTCTGCCGTTGACGGAGGCGGCGGCGCAGAAG
>JACQOK010000467.1 GCA_016202565.1 Betaproteobacteria bacterium
CTGCACGGTGTGCCACAAGTGCGTGAGCCCGTGCCCGGTCGACATCGACTTCGGGGAGGTCTCCGTTGCGATGCGCAACTTCCTGCGCCGCCACGGCAAACGCAAATTCAATCCGGGAACGTTTGCCTCCATGCTGTTTCTCAACGCGACCGACCCGCGCACCATCAATGCCGTGCGCAAGGTGATGATCGAATGGGGATACGGCATGCAGCGCATCGCTCATCAGACCGCCCGCACGCTCGGCCTTGCGGCCGAGCAGACCCGGCATCCGCCGGCCACGGTCGGGCGCGCGCCGCTCAAGGCCCAGGTGATTCATTTCATCAACAAACCGATGCCGGGCGGGCTGCCGAAAAAGGCCGCGCGCGCGCTGCTTGACATCGAGGACCCGCGGATCGTGCCGATCATCCGCAATCCACAAAAGGTGAACGACGATTCCGACGCAGTGTTCTATTTTCCGGGTTGCGGTTCCGAGCGGCTGTTCAGTCAGGTGGGGCTCGCGACGCAGGCCATGCTGTTCGCCTCCGGCGCGCAGACGGTGCTGCCGCCGGGCTATCTCTGCTGCGGCTACCCCCAGACGGCCGCCGGCGAGGCGGAAAAAGGGCAGGCGATCATCACGGCGAACCGCGTGCTCTTTCATCGCGTGGCGCATACGCTCAACTATCTCGACATCAAAACGGTGATCGTCTCCTGCGGCACGTGCATGGATCAACTGCAGAAGTACGAGTTCGACAAGATCTTTCCCGGTTGCCGGCTGCTCGACATCCATGAATATCTGCTCGAAAAGGGCGTAAAGCTCGCCGGCGTAAAAGGGGTGCGTTACATGTACCACGATCCCTGCCATACGCCGATGAAGACCCATCAACCGCTCAAGGTCGTGAACGAGCTGATGGGCACGAAGGTCGCGCTCAACGAACGCTGCTGCGGCGAATCGGGAACGCTGGCGGTGACGCGCCCGGACGTCTCCACCCAGGTGCGCTACCGCAAGGAGGAGGAAATGCGCAAGGGCGCCGCGGCGCTGCGGGCGGATGGATTCAGCGGTGACATCAAGATCCTTACTTCCTGCCCCTCCTGCCTGCAGGGCCTGGCGCGCTACAACGACGACGCCGGCACCGACGCGGACTACATCGTCGTCGAGATGGCGAAACAGTTGCTCGGCCCCAACTGGATGGCGGACTATGTCGCGAAGGCCAACCGCGGCGGCATTGAACGAGTATTGTTATGACGAACGTTGGCTTGCCGCCGCGTCCCTCACCCCCGGCCCCTCTCCCGCGATGCGGGCGAGGGGAGATTCGTGCTCCGTTCCAACTACGAACGGAGAGGATTCGGACGGGCGGCATCGAGCGCGTGCTGCTCTAGTCGGTACCGGTGAGCAGTGAGACAGCGTAGCCCGGATGGAATGAAATGAAATCCGGGGACCTCAATTCCCGGAATGCGCTTCGCTCCTTCCGGGCTACGTCCGAACGGCTCGGAACAGGCTTGAATAACGCGACGGATTTTTTCTCCCCGGATTACACAACGGCGCGGGCGCGCTTTCGCGCCGCAGCGCAGGCCGGCGGCGCGGCGTTGCACGCGCTCGCGCTCGACGCCAGAGGCCCCGGCGGCGAAGCGCTGACGATCGACATCGCATGGCTGGGAGACGCGCCGGCACGCCGGATCCTGCTGCACACGAGCGGCCTGCACGGGGTCGAGGCATTTGCCGGTTCCGCCGTCCAGCTCGCGCTGCTCGATCGACCACCCCGGATGGACGCGGACTGCGCCCTCGTGCTCGCGCACGTGCTCAATCCTTATGGCATGGCGTGGCTGCGGCGCGCCAATGAAAACAACGTCGACCTGAACCGCAACTTCCTCGGCGACGGCGAAGCCTGGTCGGGCGCGCCCGACCTCTATCGCCGCGTCAATCACGTGCTCAATCCACCGACGCCGCCCGCTTCAGACTTCTTCCACCTGCAGGCCCTGTGGCTGATGCTGCGCCATGGGTTTCATCCGCTCAAGCAGGCGATAGCGCAGGGGCAGCATGAGTTTCCGCGCGGACTCTTCTTCGGGGGGCGCGAACTGCAGCAGGGCCCGCGCCGATATCTCGAGTGGTTGCGGCAGAATCTCGCGGACGCCCGGTACGCGTTCGCGCTCGACGTGCACACCGGCCTCGGCCGCCGCGGAGAAGACACGCTGCTGACCGAGGCCGGTCCCGGCGCAACGCCGATCGCCCGCCTTGGCGCAGCGCTCAACCGCAGGCTGATCGACGTGACCCGGGAAGATAGCGTGGCCTATGCGATCCGCGGGGGCATGGGTGCCATGCTGCCCCGCATCCTGCCGGGCGTCGCCGTTGATTTCATCCTCCAGGAGCTGGGCACTTATCCGCCGCTCGCCGTTTTTCACGCGCTGCGTGAGGAGAACCGTTGGCATCATTACGGCACGGGCGGTCTCGACCACCCGGCCAAACGGCAGCTGCGCGAGGCGCTCTGTCCGGCCGCGCCGCAATGGCGGGCGCAAGTCGTCGCGCGCGGAATCGAGCTCGCGCGCGCCGCCGCCGACTGGACGTTTAGAACCCGTGAGCAGTAAGCAGGGCGCGGCTCTATCGACAGCGTAGCCCGGATGGAATGAAATGAAATCCGGGGCCGGGAGAAGCGGGAACGAAGGCC
>JACQOK010000468.1 GCA_016202565.1 Betaproteobacteria bacterium
ATGGCCTGCGTCTTGATCTCCAGTTCCAGTTGCCGCCGCCGTGCCATCTGCTCGAGTTCGGCCCTGAGCGCGGGAATGCTCGGCGCGAACGTGGCGAGCAGCCCGATGCGCTTGCCGGCTGCCAGCGCTTCATCGAACATCGCTTCGTTCGGCTTCAGTACGGGAATGTTCAGGGCCGCCTGCGCCGCTTCGATCGCCGGGCCGAACGCCGAGCAGGTAAACAGGATGGCATCCGCGCCGCAACCATGGGCATAGCGCGCGAGCGTCACAAAGCGGTCGATCATCCGCTCGGTGAGCCGGTCCTCGGCGGCGAGATCGGCGGCGAGCGAGTCGTCCAGCAGATTGGTGGTGCGCGCTTCCGGCCACAGCCGCGTGAAGGCGTCGACGATCGGTTCGATCGCCACCGGGGTGGCGTGGATCAGGGCGATGCGCGGTGATGACATGGGTTCGGGCAGCCAACAAGACCGCGTATTTTACATGTTATTGCGCGGGTAGCGGCGGAGGGTTCCGCTGAGTTCAGTGTTGCCGGCGGCTTTTCGTTGACGCTGGATTATTTCGGGGAGTCGGCTTAATGTATGTGGAGCGTTTGAAAAAAATGTAGCACGCGCGCCGTATCACGGGCAACCCGGGCGCCAAGAATCTGGATCACTACAACGCGAGGAGAGGACGGATCATGAGTCGCGCATATCTCGAACGAGCGCTCTTTCTCTTGGCCGCGTGCTGTGCCATCGTTCCCGCGTCGGCGCAGCCCACCTCGACAAGCTCGGGACAGGCCACCTCGACAAGCTCGGGACAGGCCACCTCGACAGGCTCGGGACAGCCCACCTCGACAAGCTCGGGACAGGCCACCTCGACAAGCTCGGGACAGGCCTATCCCACCAAGCCGGTGCGTCTCATCGTGCCGTATCCGCCGGGCGGCGGCAACGATTCGCTGGCGCGCTTGTTCGGCGCCAAACTTACCCAAGCCTGGGGTCAGCAGATCGTGGTGGACAATCGCGGTGGCGCGGGCACCACCATCGGCACTTCGCTCGCCGCGCGCGCCGTGCCCGACGGCTATACCATATTGCTGTCATCGATCGCCACCCATGCGATCTCGCCCAATCTCTACAGCAAACCCGGATACGATCCGATCAAGGATTTCGCGCCGATCACGCTGCTGGCGATTGCGCCGACCGTGCTGTGCGTCAATCCCTCGGTGCCGGCCAATTCGGTGAAGGAACTGATCGCGCTCGCCAAGGCGAAGCCCGGCGACCTCAAGTTCGCATCGGGCGGAAATGGCACGCCGCCGCACATGGCGGGCGTGATCTTTGCCTCGATGACCGGCGTCAAGCTGCTGCACGTGCCGTACAAAGGCGGCGGTCCGGCAATCGCGGGTCTGATCGGCGGCGAGACGACGATGATGTTCGACACCGCCGCATCGATCCTGCCGCATGTGCGCGCGGGGAAGCTTAAGTCGCTGGCGATCGCACGTGCGGCGCGGCTGCCGGAATATCCGAATCTGCAGACGTTCTCGGAGGCCGGCGTTTCAGGCTACGAGGTCAATGCCTGGTACTCGATGCACGCACCGGCCGGCACGCCCAAACCCGTCATCGCGAAGTGGAACAAGGAACTGGCGCGCATTCTCAAGCTGCCCGATATCGAGCAGCGCTTGAAACAGCTTGGATCCGAAGGCGTGGGCAATTCGCCGGAGGAGTTCGCGAAGTTTGTCAAGGTCGAGAGCGCGAAGTACGCGAAAGCGATCAAGGACTCCGGCACCAGGGTCGACTAGAATGAACGAAGAGCAGTGAATAACGAGCACCACCATCCCGCCAATCAGGAGAATCGCATGAAAGGGACTCGCACCGAGGCCGTCATTACCGCATTGCTGGTCGCTACACTCGCATCGGCGTCCGGCGGCACGTTCGCTCAAGCCTATCCGACGAAGCCGGTGCGCATCCTGGTCGGATTTGCGCCGGGTGGCGGCACCGACATCATGGCGCGGGCGGTCGCGGCGAAAATGACCGACTCGATGAAGCAACAGTTCATCGTGGAGAACCGTCCGGGTGCCAATGCCAATCTGGCGGCGAAGCTCGCCGCGGAAGCGCCCGCCGACGGCTACACCATTCTCTTCATGTCGGTGGCGCACATCATGAGCAAGCCGGTATACAAGAACCTGGGCTACGACATCGAGCGCGATCTCACGCCGCTCACTGTGGTCTCGGAGGTATCCAATGTATTGGCGGCCCATCCCTCGCTGCCCGCGAAAACCGTGAAAGACGTCATTGCGCTAGCGAAGGCGAAGCCCGGCGAGCTGACCTACGCCACTGCCGGGGTGGGCAGCCCCGAGCACTTCGCCGGTGAAATGTTGAAGATGATGACGCGGACCAACCTGCTGATGGTCCCGTACAAGGGAGGCGGCCCGATCGCGATCGATCTCGTGGCGGGACACGTCATGACGAGCTTCAGCACCATGCCGCCGATCATTCCCCACGTGCGGGCGGGACGCGTGCGTGCGGTCGCGGTGACCAAGGACAAGCGCGCGGCGGTGCTGCCCGACGTGCCGACCATTGCCGAGACGGTGCCGGGCTATGCGATGAGCACCTGGTATGGCGCGGTGGCGCCTGCGAAGACCCCGCGCGAGATCGTCGTGCGGCTCAACCAGGAGATGCTCAAGGCGCTGGCGCTGCCCGAAGTGAAGGAACGCCTTGCCTCGCTGGGTGCGGACATCGTCGCGAGCAGTCCCGAGCAGACAGCGGCGTTCTTCAAGACGGAGCTGGCGAAGTACACCAAGGTCGCGCAGGCGGCGAATATCCGCGCCGATTAGCTGGTGCGGCTGCGCGAGCGGTGAATAGGGAACGGCGAGCAGGGAGCAGTGAGAAAGTAAGGCGTGTAATGCTTCGCTCGCTCGCCTGATCAGGTTGATGACGACGTTCGATCCGGTGCGTCCGGCCGGCGGCAGGCTGCGAGTCGCCATCGTCGGCGCGGGCGACATCTCGCAGTACCACCTCGCGGCGTGGCGCAAGCTCGCTGCGGTCGAACTTTGCGCCGTGTGCGATCTCGATGAAACGCGTGCCCGCGCCCGTGCTGAGGCGTTCCGAATACCACACGTCTATACGAATGTCACGGCGATGCTCGCAGACGAGAGGCTGGATGCACTCGACATTGCGACCTGGCGCGAGACCCACGCTGCCCTGATACGGCTCGCCGCTGATCGCGGCGTGCACGTGCTTTGTCAGAAACCGTTGACCCCGGCGCTGGCGCAAGCGGAGGCGTTGGCGCGGGAAGTAGCAGGGCGCGTCCGCCTCATGGTGCACGAGAATCGGCGCTTTGCACCGCACTTTCGAACGATTCGGCGCTGGATCGAGGAAGGACGGATAGGCGAGGTGCGCCAATGCGTGATGACCATGCACCGTTCGGCTTTCCTCAAGGGCGCGGACGGCAAGCGGGCGGCGGTCGAACGCGCTCCATATATGGCGCGAGAGCCGCGGCTGCTGATTGCGGAGGTATTCATCCACCAGCTCGACGTGCTGCGCTTCCTGCTCGGTCCGCTTTTGGTCGTTGCGGCGCGCAAGCGCCATACCGAACCTGACATGCCGGGGGAAACGCTGGCGACGATCTTGCTCGAGACCTCGAATCACGCGCCGGTGGTGCTTGCCGGCAGCATGGTCGCGCCCGGTTACGGCACTGCGGCGCTACCGGCGGATCGTCTCGAGATCATCGGCGCGAGAGCGAGCATTGTTCTGGATGAAAACGGCCTCGAACTCCGTGGTCCGGATCCGGAACGCCAGCCAGTCGATTTCAAAGCTGCGTATCAGTTATGCTTCGATCGCGCGATTGCACAATTCGTCCAGTGCCTGCTCACCGGGTCGCCTTTCGAGACTGAAGTCGCGGACAATCTTGAAACGCTGCGGCTGGTGGAGGATGCTTACGCGTTGAGTTCGGCGGCACGCTGAATTCGGCATGGTGGGGCCGATGGATCACCTCGAACGCCGCGCACCGCAAAGCGCCATCCACGTCGTCGGATATACAACGCGTCGTCCTCACACATGAGCATCCTCCTGGGCTGTATCGCCGATGATTTCACCGGCGCCGCTGATCTGGCCAATACGCTTACGCGCCAGGGCATGGCGACGGTGGTGCTGCTCGGCGTGCCGCGCGATGATCTGGCCGTGCCCGACGCGGATACGGTCGTAATCGCGCTCAAGTCGCGCTCGATCGCCGCTCCCGACGCGGTCAGGTTGTCGCTCGCGGCACTGGCCTGGCTCGAGCGCGCCGGCGCGCGGCAGCTCTACTTCAAGTACTGCTCGACTTTCGATTCGACCGATGCCGGCAACATCGGCCCGGTGGCAGAGGCACTTCTCGCCGCACTGGGCGCGGATTTCACCGTCGTGTGTCCCGCGTTTCCAACCAACAGGCGGACGATTTACCAGGGCCATCTCTTCGTCGGCGATGTGCTGCTGTCGGATTCGAGCATGCGGCACCATCCGCTGACGCCGATGACGGATGCGTCGCTCGTGCGCGTGCTCGCGCGGCAGAGCAAAGGGCGCGTCGCGCTGATTGCGTACGACACCGTGCAGCAGGGCAGCGCGGCAGTGCGCGATGCGATGGAAAAAATGCGCGCCGACGGCGTGCGGCTCGCGATCGTGGACGCGCTGACCAATGCGCATCTCGTTGCGATCGGCGAAGCGTGCGCCGAATTGAAGCTTCTCACGGGCGGCTCGGGGCTTGCGCTCGGTCTGCCGGAGAATTTCCGTCGCGCCGGGTTGCTGAAGACGAAAGCCGCGGGTGTGTTGCCCTCGATCGACGGCTACGCCGCCGTCCTCGCCGGCAGTTGTTCGGCCGCGACGCAGCGTCAGGTGGATGACATGAAACGGCATTGCGAATCGTTCGAGATCGATCCCATCGAACTTCGCTCGCGCAACGATGTCGTTCCGCAAATACTTCGGTGGGCCCGGCCGCGGCTCGGGGAACGGCCGCTGCTCATCTATTCGACCGCGGATCCACCCTCGGTCGAAAAGGCGCAGGCGGCACTGGGACGGGAACAGGCCGGTCATCTGGTGGAACAGGCGATGGGGACCATTGCGAAAGAACTGGTCGCAACGGGCGTGCGGCGGCTGGTGGTGGCCGGCGGCGAGACCTCCGGCGCGGTCGTCACGGCACTTGGGGTGGAGGGCCTGCGCGTGGGAGAGGAAATCGATCCCGGCGTGCCGTGGACAATGAGCCTCGGTACCCCACGACTTGCGCTCGCGCTCAAATCCGGCAACTTCGGAACGGACGATTTCTTTCTCAAGGCTTTTGAAAAACTTGAAACCGCCGATGTACGCCGATGAACGCCGATAAGATTCAATGTAAGATCAAGAGCGTTTAGCCACAGAGCGCACAATTGACAAAGAGTTGCGATACCTAGACCGGTCCTTGTCTTTTCTTATCTTGCTGTGCGAACCCTGTGTCTTCGATTGGTTTGGATTTTTGTTTTTCATCGGCGTTTATCGGCGCTCATCGGCGGCTTATTTTGGATTTTGGGGGTGGGTCTTAAATGAACGAAAACCGGCTGCGCGAGGCGATCGCGCAAATCGGCAAGTCGCTCTACGACCGGGGACTGGCGCACGGCTCCGCCGGCAACATCAGCGTGCGACTCGCCGACGGCTGGCTGATGACGCCGACCAATTCCTGCCTCGGCCGCCTTGATCCGGCGCGCATTTCGCGGCTGGATGCGAGCGGCAACCTGTTGTCGGGAGACAAGCCGTCGAAGGAAACCTTCCTGCACATCGCGATGTATCGCGAACGCGCCACGGCAGGCGCGGTCGTTCATCTGCATTCGGTGCACGCCGTCGCGGTATCGTGTCTTGCGGACATCGATCCGAACGACGTGTTTCCGCCTATTACCGCGTATGCCATCATGCAGGTGGGCCGGCTCGCGCTCGCGCCGTACTTTCCGCCGGGCGATGAAGCGCTGGCGGAGGCCGTGCGCAAACTGGCCGGTCGACATCACTCGATACTGCTCGCCAATCACGGGCCGGTCGTCGCGGGCTCTTCGCTCGATGCCGCCGTCAACGCCATCGAGGAACTGGAGCAGACCGCGAAACTCCTGCTGCTGCTGCGCGGCCAGCCGCTGCGCCTGCTCACTCCCGGACAGGTCGCGGAACTCAACCGCCGCTTTCCAAACTGACGGCGTACTCCGGAGCGCGTTTCCGAGCCGCGCGTTGTTGCCGCGGCGCGGCGGCGCGGGCTAAACTGGGCCTGGCTTTTCCAGGAGGAGGTGTGCCATGAAAGCGCTCGTCATGATCGCCGGCGTCCTCATCGCCGCCGTTGCCGCCGTTCCGCAACAGGCCGCCGCGCAATCCACGCTGGACACGGTTCGTTCCAAAGGTTACGTGCAGTGCGGCGTGAACACCGGGCTTGCGGGATTCTCGCAGCCGGACTCGAAAGGGGTATGGCGCGGCATCGATGTGGACCTGTGCCGCGCGGTGGCCGCCGCAGTGTTCGCTGACGCCAACAAGGTCCGCTACACCCCGCTTACCGCGCAGCAGCGCTTCACCGCGCTGCAGTCGGGCGAAATCGATGTTCTGGCGCGCAACACGACCTGGACCATCACGCGCGACACCGGCCTCGGGCTCAACTTCGTGGGCGTGAACTACTACGACGGGCAGGGCTTCATGGTGCCGAAGAAGCTCAACGTGAAGAGCGCCAAGCAGCTGAACGGTGCGACCATCTGCGTCCAGCCCGGCACCACGACCGAACTCAATCTCGCCGACTACTTCCGCGCCAACAAGATGACGTTCAAGCCGGTGGTGATCGAGAAGCTCGAGGAGGTGCTCAATGCGTATTTCGCCGGGCGCTGCGACGTGTATACGACCGATGTTTCGGGGCTGGTCGCGGTACGCGCTTCGCGCGCGCCGAATCCGGCCGATCACCTGATTCTGCCGGAAGTAATCTCCAAGGAGCCGCTCGGCCCGGTGGTGCGCCACGGCGATGACCGCTGGTTCGACATCGTCAAATGGTCGCTGTTCGCGATGCTCGAAGCCGAAGAACTGGGTCTCGATTCGAAATCGATCGAACAGCACCTGAAGAGCGCCAATCCCTCGATCCAGCGCTTCGTGGGCGCGACCGGCGATATCGGCAAGGGGCTCGGTATCGACAACCGCTGGGCTTACAACCTCATCAAGCAGGTCGGCAACTACGGCGAGAGTTTCGAGCGCAACCTCACGCCGCTCGGCTTCGAACGCGGCCTGAACCGGCTCTGGACGCAGGGCGGCCTGATGTACGCGCCGCCGATCAGGTAACGCGCAGCCGAAGTGAAAGCTTCTGTCGGCAATCCGAGGCTGCGCGCGCTCGTTTACCAGGCGGCGGCCCTTGCCGTCGCGCTGATTGTTGCCGGCTATCTCGTTTCCAACACGCTTGCGAACCTCGCCGAGCGCAGCATCGCGACCGGCTTCGGTTTCCTCGGCCGCGAGGCGGGCTTTTCGATCGGCGAGACGACGTTCATGTCGTACAGCGCCGCGGATACCTACCTCAAAGCGCTCGCGGTCGGCGTGGCCAATACCTTCCGGGTGGCGCTGATCGGGATCGTCGCGGCAACGGTGCTCGGAACGCTGATCGGGCTGGCCCGGCTCTCGCGCAACTGGCTGCTGGCGAAGCTCGCCGGCGGCTATGTCGAGTTCATCCGGAATGTGCCGCTGCTGGTACAGCTTTTCTTCTGGTACGTACTGATCACCGAGAACCTGCCGTTGCCGCGTGCGGCGCTCGAGCCGCTGCCCGGTGTCTATCTCACCAACCGCGGCATCTTCTTTCCGGTGCCGGCGGCGCATCCGGCGCATGTCTGGATGTTCGCGGCACTGATCGCCGGCATCGTCGCGGCGTTTCTGTTTACGCGCTGGGCGGCGCGGCGTCGGGCGCTCGCCGGCAGCCGCCCACCCGTGCTCGAGATCGTTCTCGCACTGGTGCTCGTTCCGCCGGCGCTTGTCTACCTTGCGGGCGGCACGCCGACCGAGATCGACTTTCCCCGGCTTTCCGGCTTCAATTTCGCGGGCGGTACGGCGTTCACACCCGAGTTCGCGGCGCTCGCTGGCGGGCTCGTCGTCTACACCGCCGCGTTCATCGCGGAGATCGTGCGTGCCGGTATTCTCGCGATCCCCTACGGGCAGTTCGAAGCGGCGTATGCGCTGGGACTGCGTCGCCGTCTCGCCATGCGGCTCGTGGTGCTGCCGCAGGCACTGCGGGTGATCGTGCCGCCGCTCACCAGCCAATACCTGAATCTCACCAAGAACAGCTCGCTGGCGGTCGCGATCGGCTACCCGGACCTGGTTTCGATCGCCAACACCACCATGAACCAGACCGGTCAGGCGGTGGAGGGAATCGCCATCATCATGGCGGTGTACCTGGCGATCAGCTTGTCGATATCCGCTTTCATGAATTGGTACAACGCGCGCATGGCGCTGAAGGAGCGCTAGACGGATGACGGGCATTCGAAAATGGGGTCAGCCCCCAATTTTGCAAATTTCGGCATCCTTCCGGCGGCAACGGGGAAATTGGGGTCTGACCCCATTTTCTTGGCTGCGCGCAAATCTCTTCTCGAGCTGGTTGAACGCGCTGACGACGCTCCTCCTCGGTTACCTGCTCTGGCGTATGGTGCCGCCGCTCATCGACTGGGCCTTTCTCGATGCGGTCTGGACGGCGCCCGATTCGAAGGCGTGCCGCGCCGCGAGCGGCAAGGGCGCATGCTGGGCGTTCGTCGCCGAGAAGCACCGCTTCATCCTGTTCGGCACCTATCCGTATGAGCAGCACTGGCGGCCGGCGCTTGCGAGCCTGCTCCTGATCGCGCTGTGGGCCGTGAGCGCGTTGCGCGTGTGCTGGAAGTGGTGGCTGATACCGGCGTGGACCGCCGGACTTGCCGTGATCGGGATCCTCATGTGGGGCGGCATCTTCGGTCTCGCCTATGTCGAAAACGAGCGCTGGGGTGGGCTGATCCTGACGCTGCTGCTGACCACGTTCGGCATCGCGTTCGCGTTTCCGCTGTCCATTGTGCTCGCGCTCGCCCGCCGCTCGCGGATGCCGGTGCTGCAGGGCCTTGCCGTCGGTTTCATCGAACTCGTTCGCGGCGTGCCGCTGATCTCGCTGCTGTTCATGGCCTCGGTGATGCTGCCGCTGTTCCTGCCGAGCGGGGTGTCGATCGACAAGCTGCTGCGCGCGCAGATCGCGCTCATCCTGTTCGCGGCAGCCTACCTCGCCGAAGTGGTGCGCGGCGGATTGCAGGCCATTCCGGCCGGGCAGTACGAGGCGGCCGACGCGCTCGGACTGTCATACTGGAAAAAAACACTGCTCGTGATCCTGCCCCAGGCGCTCCGGATCGCGATTCCGCCGCTCGTCAACAGCTTCATCGCGTTCTTCAAGGACACCTCACTCGTGCTGATCATCGGGCTGTTCGACCTCCTTTCCACGATCAAAGTCGCGCTCACCGAGCCGGCGTGGACCGGCTTCGGGGTGGAGGCGTATCTCTTCGCGTCGATCGTCTATTTCGTGTTCTGCCACGCGATGTCGCGCTACAGCCAGAACCTCGAGCGGGAACTCGCGCGAGCGGAGGAGGGCAGGCGGCGATGAGTGCGAACGCGATGATCGAGATGCGCAAGGTCAACAAGTGGTTCGGCGCCTTCCAGGCGCTGAAGGACATCGACCTCGTGGTGGGCCGCGGGGAAAAGTACGTGGTGTGCGGCCCGTCGGGCTCCGGCAAATCCACGATGATCCGCCTCATCAATCAGCTCGAGGCGCACCAGTCCGGACAGGTGATCGTCGATGGGGTCGAGCTGGGCGATGATCTGCGCAGAATCGATGCGGTCCGGCGCGAAGTCGGGATGGTGTTCCAGAGCTTCAACCTGTTCCCGCACCTGACGGTGCTCGAAAATCTCACGCTCGCTCCGATCTGGGTGCAGAACCTGCCCGCTGCCGAGGCGAAGGAGCTGGCGATGCACTTGCTCGAACGCGTGCGTATTCCGGAGCAGGCGGCCAAATATCCCGGGCAGCTTTCGGGCGGACAGCAGCAGCGGGTCGCGATCGCGCGGGCGCTGTGCATGCGGCCCAAGCTCATGCTGTTCGACGAGCCGACCTCCGCGCTCGATCCGATCGCGACCGCCAGCATCGAACAGCTGCTCGCCGAGCTCAAGGAGCGGGTGACGATACTGATCGTCACCCAC
>JACQOK010000469.1 GCA_016202565.1 Betaproteobacteria bacterium
ACGCGGGTAAAGAGCGCTAGCTTCGATGTTTTTTCGAGCTTGACGCAAGCGCGCAGCGAGGCGATCACCCGCAATACGACGGTGACGGTGACGCCCGCCGGCGGCGGCTGGGTAAACGGCTGGACGATCACTTGTGCGGATGCCACGGTCTGTGTCGATCCAGTCACTCTCGCGCCACCCCTGGTCATTCGCCGCCAGGATGCCTATGAGGGCATCACGATCACCAATGCTGCGGCGAGCATTAGCTACAGCGGCATGGGGCGGGCGAATGTCGCAGCCTCGTTCACTATCGACGCGCCCGGTGCGAGCGATCGGAACAAGCGTTGCGTAACCCTTGATCTCAGCGGGCGGCCGGTAACAAAGCCGGCCATAACAACGGGGTTTACATGCCCATGAAGTTACATTTCCAACCCACACATCCTCATCGCGAGCGCGGCCTGACGTTGCTCGAGGTGCTGATCACCATCGTCATCCTCGCCTTCGGCCTGCTCGGCATCGCCGGTCTGCAGGCGCGCATGCAGGTCGCAGAAATCGAGTCCTATCAGAGAGCGCAGGCCATCGTGCTGCTCCAGGACATGGTCGATCGCATCAACGCGAACCGCAGGAACGCCATGAGCTACGTCACCGCATCGCCGGTCGGCACCGACGGCACCCTGGACTGCAGCGCGCCGGCCACCGTCGCCGCCAAGGACCTCTGCGAGTGGAACAACGCACTCCTCGGCGCAACGGAAGTTAAAAGCGGGGGTACTTGCACGTCGGCGGACCCATCAGGCTGTATCGGTGCGATGATCGATGCGCGCGGCTGTGTAATTAATACGGCGGCGACGATGCCGCTGGAGTTTATGGTATCCGTGGTATGGCAGGGACTCGCGCCCACCGCGGCGCCGCCGTCCACCATAACCTGCGGCTCGGGCTCATACACCCCCGATACCACGCGGCGAGCGGTCGTGGCGCGCGTCAAGATCGGCTGCCTGCAAAACGACCCAGGAGGCGTTACGTGCCTGTGACAGGTTTCAAGCAATCTTTCATACGTCGCGTCGTCAGCCCGCCGCGGCGCATGGCGGGATTGTCGCTGATCGAACTGATGGTCGCGGTCGCGCTGGGCCTCATCATACTGGCGGGGTTGATCACGGTTTTCGTGAACTCGAGCGCCGCGCGCAACGAGATCGAGCGCACCAGCCGTCAGATCGAGAACGGACGCTATGCGCTGGAAATCCTGTCGGACGACCTGCGGCTTGCGGGGTTCTTTGGGGAAATGAATCCAGCGGTAGCAAACGAGACCCTGGGTGTCGGCGTGCCGGGCGCCTTGCCCGATCCGTGCTCCACCACCGTCGCCGAATGGGGGCCGGCGCTTTACCTTCATGTGCAGGGCTACCACAACGGCAGCGGGCTTCCGCTCACCTGCACCGCCGCGACGAACATAAAGACAAATGCTGTTGCAACCACTAATCCGGATATCGTCGTTGTGCGGCGCGTGCGGGCCTGCGCGGCGGGTGTTGCCGGCTGCGAGGCCGTGGACCCCGACAAACCGTATCTCCAGGTTTCGTTATGCGCCACCGAGTCGCCGGTCACGCCGTACGTGCTGGATCTCGGCGCGGCGTCCGCCCTCAAGCTCAAGGATTGCGGCACTGACGCCGCCCGGCGTCAATACCTCGTCAATATCTACTACATCAGCACCGACAACGAGGCCGGCAGCAGCGTTCCCACGCTGAAGCGGCTGGAGTTCATGGCCGATGGCACCATCGGGCGGACGGCACTGGTGGAAGGGATCGAGCAGCTGAACGTCGAGTACGGCATCGACACCGACCTCGACGGCCTCCCCGACGCCTACACAGCCGACCCGACCAACTACCCTGCGGGCTGCAGCCCGTGCGCGTCGGTAACCAACTGGCGGAACGTCATGACAGCGCGAGTTTTCGTCCTCGCGCGCAACATCGAGGCTTCGCCGGGCTATACCGACACCAAGACCTACAATCTCGGCTCGGTGACGGTCGGGCCGTTCAATGACGGTTACCGGCGGCACGTCTACGCTTCGCTCGTCCGGCTCGTCAATCCCGCCGGAAGGAGAGACACGCCATGATCCGGATGCGCTCGCAGCGGGGCGCGACGCTGCTCGTCGCGCTCATCATGCTGGTGCTGCTCACGCTGTTCGCGATAAGCGCGCTCAACACCAGCACTACCAATCTGAAGGTGGTGGGCAACATGCAGGCGCGCACCGAGGCGCTCAATGCCGCGCAGCAGGCGGTCGAGACCGCGATCAGCACCACGCTGTTCGCGACCAGCCCCGCCGACGCGATTCTCAACCCGTGCGGGACGGCCAATACCTTGTGTATCGACGCCGCCGGCAATTTTGTCACAAACCCGTCAGACCCCAGCGTCCTCTATACCGTCAGGCTCAACCCGCAGCCGGCCTGCGTCTACGTGAGGTCGATCAAGACATCGGAGCTCAATCTGTCGCTGGCGGCGGACCGAAACTGCGTCGCCGGGCAGACACAACAACACGGCGTCGCAGGCGCGGTAAGCGGCGACTCGTTGTGTGCCTACTCGGTCTGGGACATCACAGCGGAATCCGTCGCCGCCGTGAGCGGCGCGAAAGTCGCCGTGACGCAGGGCATCGGCATTCGCATCAGCACCGACGATATGGCCACCTCCTGCCTGTAATGGAAGCGTTCCAATTCAAGTAGAGGAACACATGAAACGCTCGCACCGCAGTCTGCTCAGCGCTGCCCTCGCGGTGGCGCTGGGCGCCATGCCACCGTCGTTCGTCAGCGCCGAGGACACCGATCTTTTCGTCGGTTCGCCGCCGAACGCCGACGCCAGCCGGCCGAACGTGTTGTTCATCCTCGACAACAGCGCCAACTGGAGCGCCCAGGCCCAGCACTGGACCGATGGAAGCGCCCAGGGCGAATCCGAACTGCGCGCGCTCAGGAATGTGATTGGCGGATTGAAAGTCAATTCAGATGGTACCGGAACCATCAACGTCGGACTGATGATGTTCGCCCCGGGCAGCGGCCAGAACAAGGACGGCGGTTATATCCGGTATCACATGCGGGAGATGACTGCCACCAACAAGCTCCGGCTGCAGGAGCAACTCGGTGTCGATACCGTCGACGGTAATGGCAATACCGTTCCCTGCGTTTACAACGCTACGACCAATCTCCTGACCGGCTCGCCGAACTGCATCAAGGGCGGATTCCAGAATCCGATCGAACAGACGGCCACCGCGGACACCGACTACAGCGCCGCCCTGTTCGAGGCCTTCAAGTACTTCGGTGGCTTCACCGATCCCGCCAACGCCAATCTCGAAACTCAGGACGCGCACCTCGGCAATCAGGGCGCCAGCGGTTTCGGGCCGTACCGTTACGCAGGCAACCCCGAACCCAAGTCCGATCCCGCCGCCTTCGTTGACGGGGGGAACGGCCAGCGCGTGCAATACATTCCGCCGATCTCGGCCGCTAACAACTGCGCCGACACCTATATCATTTTCATCGGCAACGGCTTCCCGACGCAGGATGCACCGTCGAGCCTGCTGAGCGGGGTGCTGGGCAACACGACCCAGCTTTCGATGCCGCAGGTGTCGACCACCACCACGGTGGAAAACACTATCGCCGGTCAGTCATGCGGGACCGGAGCCAACGCCACCCAAAGGTTGAATAATTGCAACAGCAACATCCCGCAAAGCTTGAAGAATGCGAACCCCGCCGATTCCTATACGTGCATTAATCCGGTTGTCGATGCCCCTGTGTGCCCGGGAGCCAATAGCCGGAAATTCGACGTGCAAGCCACCAAGACCATTATCAGTGTGACGTTTCCTCCCGGCGGGCAATCCACTGTCCCCTCGGTCAATGAAGCGCGTTTTGCCGACGAGTGGGCGAAGTATCTGTTCACCACCGACGTCAACGGCTCGCCCACCGACGACATCACGAGCATCTCCCCGGCTGTCAGCCAGTTGGGAGCGCCCGGCCAGCAGAAGGTGACGATATTCACCATCGACGTGTTCAAGGACAACCAGGATCCCCGGCAGACGCGGCTCCTGTATAACATGGCCAAAGTCAGCGGCGGCGAGTACTTCCAGGCGACGTCCGAGGCGGCCATCGAGGATGCACTCAACAAGGCGCTGATCAAGATCCAGGCGAAGAACGCCGTGTTCGCGGCGGCCAGCCTGCCGGTCAGCGCCACCAACCGCGCGCAGAACGAGAACCAGGTGTTCTTCGGCATGTTCCGGCCGGACGGCGTTGGCCAGCCGCGCTGGTATGGCAACCTCAAGCGTTACCAGGTCGCATTTGACGCCAACAACCAGCTCATTCTCGCCGGTACCAACACCGATGCGAACGGGACTCTGGTAAGCGCGGTCAACCCCCTGAGCGGTTTTTTTGACTCATGCGCGGTCAGCTTCTGGACGACCGATACCAGCGACTTCAACACCAGCACGGACCCGCCCACCGCCTATTGGGCGTTCCTGGGTAGTGCCGCCGGACAGTGCACGACCTCGGCAACGAATATCTTTTCGGATTTGCCCGACGGACCGTTTGTCGAGAAGGGCGGCGCCGCCGAAGTGCTGAGAAAGGCCAACGACCCGGCAGCAGACCCGGCGAGTTTCGCGTTCAGCGCGTCCAATCGCAGCATGTATACCTGCTCCGATTTCGCCAGTTGCAGGGGAACAGCTGCAGGTGTCGCCACGCCGGCCATCGTGGCTTTCAACACCACCAACGTGAGCGCTGGGCGCGTCGGCGCCTCGGGTAACTCCTCCGAGCACACAAGGATCATCGAGTACACACAGGGCAAGGATGTCGGTAACGTCGGGGGACTGCCGCTCGGCGACGAGAACGTAAGCGGCAGCACCACCGATACGCGTCCGACGATCCACGGCGATGTCGTGCACTCGCGCCCGCTGCCGGTCAATTACGCGAGTACCGCGAACCCCACGCGGCCGGTGGTCGTCTACTACGGCGGCAACGACGGCCCGCTCCGCGCGGTGCGCACGGGCGACGGCAAGGAGTTGTGGTCGTTCATTGCGCCGGAACACCACGCGAAGCTCAAACGCCTGGTGGACAACGAGCCGATCATCAATTTCCCGAACGTGCCGGCGGGAACCGACCCTACGCCGCAGAGGAAGGACTTCTTCTTCGACGGCACCATGGGGCTGTTCCAGACCATCGACAACAGCCAGATCTGGATGTTCCCGACGATGCGGCGCGGCGGGCGCATGATCTATGCGTTCGACATCACCAATTCCTGGGAACCGGGCGTTGCGCCGGTATTGAAATGGAGCGTAGGCTGCCCCAACCTTGATAACAACAATGGTTGCACCACGGAATTCGCCGACGGCGCTATCGGCCAGACCTGGTCCACGCCCAACGTCGCATTCATTAAGGGCTTCCTCGGCGGGACCACACCGGTGATCGTAGTGGGCGGCGGTTACGATGACTGCGAGGACACCGACAGCACAATATTCAGTCAATGCGACAGCGCCAAGGGCAAGAAGGTCTACGTGATCAACGCCGACACCGGCGCTCTCATCAGATCCTTCAGCACCGACCGCAGCGTGGCTGCCGATGTCGCGCTGCTGCAGCGGGAGGATTTCGACGGCATGGTCGATCACGCGTACATCGTCGACACGGGAGGCAACCTGTACCGCATCGACTTTTCAAACCCGTCGACGCTCGCGGCGCTGGCATCGAACGAGTGGAACATGACCAAGATCGCGCGGACCAACGTTACACCGTCCAATGTCGGCCGCAAGTTCCTGTTCCCGCCCGCGGTGCTCCCGATTACGGTCGGCGGCGCGAGCAAGGTGATCCTCACTTTCGGATCCGGTGACCGGGAGCGCCCGCTGTACACCAACTACCCCTACGTGACGCCGGTGCCGAATCGCTTCTACGCCTTCGTCGACCTGCTCGTTGCTGATGCCAATGTCGCCACCACCGACAATTCGCTCGCCTTCGATCTCGACGGCGTGGACGGCGGCGGCATCCCTAACCTGGTCGACATCACCACTGATCCGCTCACGGTCTGTTTGCCCGACATCAGGGGCTGGCGGATGGATCTTGTGGGGGGGACAGTGGGCGGCGTCAGCGAGCCGAATGGGGAACAGGTCGTGACTTCGTCGCTGATCTCCGGAGGAAGGGTATTCTTCAACACCCATCAGGCGCTGACCCCCGCGGTCGGTACCTGCGATGCGGACTTGGGGCGCGCACGCGGCTATAGCGTGGATCTGTTCTGCGGCAGCAAGTTTTCGGTCATCTACGAGGGCGGCGGGCTGGCCATATCCCCCGTCCAAGGGACGGTTACCGTAACCGGCGCCAGCGGCACTGATCAGACCGTGACCTTCGTGATCGGCGGCCCGGGCGATCCGACTTCCACCAACCCGTACACGCCGGGGCAGATCAAGCCGGTGATTTCCCCCGTGCGTTCGCGGCTCTACTGGTACCGCCAAGGGGACAAGTAGAGACTGCCGTTATTCGCGGCAAAAAAGGCCGGAACTTTCGCTCCGGCCTTTTTCTTTGAGCGCTTCGAGCGCGCGCGGGACGCGGGAAAGAGTTGCAGACTGCAATTCCCGGAATTCGCTTCGCTTCTTCCAGGCTACCTGCTTTAAGCGTGCCGCTCAGACGAGGGTTTTCGGCAGCGGAAACACCACGCGCTCTGCGATGCCCTCGAGCTGGGTCACGCCCTCCGCGCCCAACTGCTTGAGCTTGTCGATCACCTGCTGCACCAGCACGTCCGGCGCCGAGGCACCGGCGGTGACGCCCACGCGCTGCCGGCCTGTCACCCACGCGGCATCAAGCTCGGCGGCGTTATCCACCATGTAGGCGTCGACGCCCTGGTTCCGGGCCACTTCGCGCAGCCGGTTGGAATTCGAGCTGTTGGGCGAGCCCACCACGATCACCACGTCGCATTGCCGGGCAAGCGCTTTCACCGCGTCCTGGCGGTTCTGGGTTGCATAGCAGATGTCGTCCTTTTTCGGACCGACGATGCCGGGGAAACGCCGCTTCAGCGCATCGATCGTCAGCTTCGCGTCGTCCACCGACAGCGTCGTCTGCGTGACGAACGCGAGTCTGTTTTCGTCCCCGACCACAAGCCGCGTAACGTCTTCCGGTTTCTCGACCAGGTACATGCCGCCTGCGCTCTGCCCCATGGTGCCCTCGACTTCGGGGTGACCCTGATGGCCGATCATGATGATCTCGCGGCCCTGCTCGCGCATCTTGGAGACCTCGATGTGCACCTTGGTGACGAGCGGACAGGTGGCGTCGAACACTTTGAGGCGGCGCGCTTCCGCCTGGCGCCGCACCGCCTGCGAAACGCCGTGCGCGCTGAAGATCACCGTGCTCCCCGGCGGCACTTCGTCCAGGTCCTCGACGAACACAGCGCCTTTCGATTTCAGGTCTTCGACCACGAACTTGTTGTGCACGACTTCGTGGCGGACGTAGATCGGCGCGCCGTGAACGGCAAGCGCGCGTTCGACGATTTCGATTGCGCGATCCACACCGGCACAGAAACCGCGGGGATTGCCGAGCAGGACTTGCATAGCGGAATTATACAACGAGTATGGAAAACCGCCGCTGAACGTGGATCAGATCAAAAGAAATATTAAGCCGCCGATAAACGCCGATGAAAATCAAGAAGGGAATGGACCAGATTTACCGGATTCTTCGGATTAACAAGATTGAATCAAACACATTCGAGAATCTTGTAAACCCTGTTAATCCTGTCTATTTTGTTTTTGCTTTTGATCTTATCGGCGTTTATCGGCGTTTATCGGCGGTTCAAGCGAATCGGTTTTTCGCGGCCGGAAGCCGTCGAAGATCAGCAGCGCCGCACCGCAGGTGATCGCCGCATCGGCCACATTGAAGGCCGGCCAATGCCAGCCGAAGGCGTGGAAGTCGAGAAAATCGATTACCGCACCGAACTGGACCCGGTCGATGACATTCCCGAGAGCGCCCGCCAGTACCAGCGACAACGCCCAGCAGAAGAGCGTCTGCTGCGCGTGCTTGCGCAGCAGGTAGACGATCCACACCGACGCGACGAGCGCGATGGCGATGAAAAGCCCCTTCTGCCAGCCGGCGGCGTCGGCCAGGAAGCTGAACGCCGCACCCGGATTGTAGACCAGCACCAGATTGAAAAAGGGCGTCACCGGGACGACTTCGTGGAGCGCGAAACTGCTGGTAATGGCGAACTTGGTTAACTGATCGACAACCAGGATCGCACCGGCCAGCACGAGCCATTTAAGCATGGGTCCGCGGCTCGCCCGCTCCGTACAAATTCGCAACACAGCGCCCGCACAACTGCGGATGGCCGGCGTCGCCGCCGACGTCGGCGCGGTAATGCCAGCAGCGCTCGCACTTGGGATGGGGGCTCGCATGGACCTTGATGGTGACGTCGCTCAGCGCGGTTGCCACCGCATCGCCCGGCTCGCGCTCGACCAGGCGCGCCTGCGAAGTGATGAAGACGAAGCGCAGATCGTCCGCGAACGAGCGCAGGAAGTCACGGTTCTCGCCGTTGGCGTGGAGTTCGACCTCGCCGGCGAGCGATGAGCCGATCTTCCCCTCCACCCGCAATTCCTCCAGCCGCTTCTGCACGTCGGACCTGAGCGCGCGCAGCTTCTTCCACCGCGTCCTCAGTTCCTCGGCATCGCGCGGCAGTCCGAATCCGTACCAGGCCTCCTCGAACACACAGGCATCTTCTCCGTTCAATACCTCGCACACTTCCTGCGCGGTAAAAGACAGGATCGGCGCGAGCAGCCGCGTGAGAGCCTGCGTGATGTGATAGAGCGCGTTCTGCGCCGAACGGCGCGCACGCGAGGCGGCGGGAGCGGTGTAGAGCCGGTCTTTCAGAATGTCGAGATAGAAACCGCCCAGATCCTCGGAGCAGAATGTCTGCAGCTTCTGCGCGACGATGTGAAATTCATAGTTGCCGTAATGGCCGGACGGCTCGGCGCGGTCTTCATCGGGCCGGGATGCGGTCAGCGCCCGCTGCAGGTCCCAAGTCATCACCCAGGCATAACGGTCGATTTCGAGCCAGTCTTCAATCGGCAGCGCATCGCGCGCGCGATCGAAGTCGGCAAGGTTGGCAAGGAGGAACCGCAACGTGTTGCGAACGCGGCGATACGACTCCACCACCCGCTTCAGGATTTCCTTCGAGATCGATAGTTCACCGGAATAGTCGGTTGCCGCCACCCACAGCCGGAGAATGTCGGCGCCCAGCTGGTCCATCACCTCCTGCGGCGCCACCACGTTGCCGCGGGACTTCGACATCTTGCGGCCTTCGCCGTCGACCACGAAACCGTGGGTGAGCAGCCCCTTGTACGGCGGCACGCCGTTCATCATGCACGAGACGAGGAGCGAGCTGTGGAACCAGCCGCGGTGCTGGTCCGAGCCTTCGAGGTAGAGATCGGCGGGAAAGCCGGTCTCCCGCGGATGCGAGCCCGCGCCCGTTTCGCGACCGCGCGGCCCGCCCATCACCGTCTGATGCGTGGAGCCCGAATCGAACCAGACATCCAGCGTGTCGCGGCTCTTCTCGTATTGCGGGGCTTCCGGGCCAAGCAGCTCGTCTGCCCGCAACGATTGCCAGGCCTCGATGCCGCCCTGTTCGACGCGCTTTGCCACGTCCTCGAGCAATTCGAGCGTGCGCGGGTGCAGTTCGCCGCTCTCCCGCTGAAGGAAGAACGGCATCGGCACGCCCCACTGCCGCTGGCGCGACAGGGTCCAGTCGGGGCGACTGGCGATCATGCCGTGCAGTCTGGCCTGTCCCCAGAACGGAAAAAACTGCGTGCGCTCCACACCCCGCAGCGCCGTCGTGCGCAGCGTCTCCTGCGGCCTGATGCCGAGAAAACCCGGGACCTCGTCCATGCCCGCGAACCATTGGGTCGTCGCGCGCAGGATCACCGGCGTCTTGTGCCGCCAGCAGTGCATGTAACTGTGCACGAAGTCGGACTTCGCGAACAGGACACCCTTATCGGCCATATGGGCGACGATCTTCGAATTGGCGGCCCAGATCGACATGCCGCCGAACAGCGGAAGCGTGGAAACGAATCTCCCGTCGCCCATCACCGGTGTAAGGATCTCGGCATCTTTCATGGCGTAGCGGCGGCACGATTCGAAGTCTTCGACGCCATAGGCGGGCGCCGAGTGCACGATGCCGGTCCCGGTGTCGAGCGTGACGTATTCGCCGAGGTAGACCGGCGCGAGCCGGTCATAAAACGGATGTCGGAAATTGATGAGCTCGAGCGCTTTCCCCTTGCAGAGGCCGATCACCTTCCACTGCCGGATGTGATACTTGCGCAGGAGCGGCGGAACGGCGAGATCGTCCGGGGATGATACCCATTCGGCCTGATCGCGCAGCAATATGTCGTTGGCGACGATCAGGAGACCCCGCTCGGTATCGACCAGCGCGTAGTCGAAGTCGGGATGGACGTTGAGCGCCTGGTTGCCGGGCAGGGTCCACGGCGTGGTGGTCCAGATCACGGCATAGCCCGGCTTGTCCGGCAGCTGCGCAAGACCGAAAGCCTGCGCGAGCCTGTCCGGTTCGGCGAACGGAAAGCCCACGTCGACCGCGGGATCGGTGCGGTCCTCGTATTCCACTTCCGCCTCGGCGAGCGCGGAACCGCAGTCGAAGCACCAGTTCACCGGCTTCAGCCCCCGGTACACGTAGCCTTTCGCCAGCAGTGCGCCAAGGGCGCGAATCTCGTCGGCCTCGTTCTTGTAGGCCATCGTGAGATAAGGATTGTCCCAGTCGCCCAGCACGCCGAGCCGCTGAAAATCCTTCTTTTGCCGTTCGATCTGGTCGGCCGCATAGGCGCGGCACAGGCGCTGCGTTTCCCCGGTGGGCAGATTCTTGCCGTGGGTCTTCTCGATCTGCACCTCGATCGGCATGCCGTGGCAGTCCCAGCCCGGCACATACGGCGCATCGAACCCGGACATCGTCTTGCTCTTGACGATGATGTCCTTGAGGATCTTGTTGACGGCATGCCCGATGTGGATGTCGCCGTTCGCGTAGGGCGGACCGTCGTGCAGGATGAACCGGGGCCGTCCCCGGCTCGCCCGGCGGAGGCGCTCGTAGAACTTGCGTTCCTGCCAGCGCTTCAGCATCAACGGCTCGCGCTTGGCGAGGTCGCCGCGCATCGGGAACGGCGTGTCGGGAAGATTGAGCGTTTTCTTGTAATCAGCCATTACGGATAACCCGGTGAAGCCGCCGATGAACGCCGATAGACGCCGATAACATCAAGAACAGAACCCCAGAGGCCATAAAAAGAACGTCGACGGAAGCTGAGGATGACATGGTTTCTTGCATCGGTTCTGTGAGTTCTGTGTTCCCTGTGGACAAGAATTTTGCAGTTTTTCTCATCGGCGTTCATCGGCGTTTATCGGCGGTCCCATTGAGTTTTTCCTTGGCGTTCTTCGCGTCTTGGCAGCTGAAAAATGCTTTCGCATTTTCGACGTCGAGCGCGATCTGGCGCGTGAGCGTGGCGAGGTCCGCGTATTTTTCCTCATCCCGGAACTTGCGAAGGAAATCGACGCGCACGTGACGGCCGTAAAGCTCGCCCTCGAAGTCGAACAGATGCGCTTCGAGCACCGGCTGTCCCTGCCGTTTGACCGTCGGCCGCACACCCAGGCTCGCCACGCCCGGCATGGCCTGCTCGCCGATTCCCGCCACCTCGACCGCAAAAATACCGGTAAGCGGCGGCCGGTTGTGTTTCATCTGCACGTTGGCGGTCGGGAAACCGAGCTTGCGCCCGAGACCGTCCCCCCGCACGACGCGACCGCTGATGCTGTAGGCGCGACCGAGCAAACGGGCGGCACGCGAGAGGTCCCCCGCGGCGAGGGACGTGCGCACCGCTGTGCTCGACACGCGTTCGCCGTCCGAGGTGACGCTCTCCATCCCCGCAACTTCGAACCCGAGCCGAGGTGCCGCCTGCTTCAGCGTAACGAAATCGCCGGCGCGCCGCGCGCCGAAGCGAAAATCATCGCCGACCAACAACCAGCGCACGCCCAGGCCCCTGACCAGCACGCGTTCGATGAAGTCCTGAGCGCTGATCTGCGCAAACTCGTAATTGAAACGGCACACGTATACACGGTCGATGCCGCGCGCTGCGAGGAGTTCCAGTTTTTCCCGGAGGGAGGTCAAGCGGGTCGGCGCCTGGTCCGGCGCAAAAAACTCCCGCGGGTGGGGCTCGAACGTCATCACGCACGCGGGGAGGCCATGCTGGCGCGCCGAGCGCATCAGTTCGGCAAGCATCGCCTGATGACCGAGATGAACCCCGTCGAAATTGCCTACGGTCAGCGCGACGGCGGAGTCCGCAGCGGCTGGGATGCCCCGTAAGATGCGCATACAATCAAGCCGGAAAACCAGTTAAAAGCTTGAATTGTAGCGTGTTTGAGCCCCCTCCCCAACCCTCCCCCGCGCTCCGCGCAAGGGAGGGAGGACTTGGTTATTCCCCGCGCTCTGCGCAAGGGAACTCAGGGTGCGTAACAAAAAGATGAAATCCCCTCCCCATAGCAAAAGGGGGAGGGCTAGGGTGGGGGTGGGAGCCGCGAAGGGGCAAGCCCGCAACTTCTTACGCTGTTACGCGTGCGGACTGACTGCTGGGTTCTTCGGTCGCGGCGAGGGACGCGGCAAAGACCGCGCCGAGCATGATCACAGCCGGGCCGCTGATGCCGAGTTCGCCAGCGCCCGCGAGTTCCGAGAGCGGCATGACGAAGCGCCGCGCTTGCGGCAGCGTGGCGTTCTCGACGATCGCGGTCGGCGTGTCGCGCGCCACGCCCTGCGCGATCAGGGCGGCGGCGATTTCGGCCGCCTGGCCCGCGCCCATGTAGATGACGGCAGTGTCGGCAGCCGCCGCGCTCTTCGCCCACCCGCTGGGGGCTTCGCCTTCTCCGACCCGTGGGGTAACGAAGGCGACGCTGCGCGCCCGCCCCCGTTGCGTCAGCGAAATCCCCGCTTCCGCCGCGGCCCCAAGGGCCGCAGTGATCCCGGGCACGATTTCGTAGTCGATCCCCGCCCCCCGCAACGCCGCGATTTCTTCCTGAGCCCGCCCGAAGAGCAGCGGATCGCCGCCTTTGAGCCGCACCACGATCCGGTAATTGTGAGCGGCATCGATCAGCCGTTTGTTGATGAAACGCTGCGCAGTGGAGTGTTTGCCGCAGCGCTTTCCCACCGCTACTTTGGCTGCGCGGCGGGCGAGCGCGAGCGTAGCGGGATGCACCAGCGCATCATGAAACACGATGTCCGCGCGCTTGAGCACATCCGCTCCGCGCAATGTGATGAGATCCGGCGCGCCCGGACCAGCACCAACCAGATAAACCTTACCGGTGGCCTTCATCTTGAGATCAGGACCACTCCATGCCATCCGGGGCATTCGCAAAGCGGCGGCGGAACAGCGGCAGCGGCTGTCCGACGGCGCCCTGATACGCTTCGCTGAAATCGGAAAATGCGCTGAGCGCCGCCTGCGGATCACGCCCTTCCTTGAGCGAGAATGCATCGAACCCGCAGCGCGAGAGGTACAGCAGCTGGTCGCGCTGCACGTCGCCGATCGCCCGAATCTCGCCCCGGTAACCGTAGCGGTCGCGCAGCAGCCTTGCCGTCGAGTAGCCGCGGCCGTCGGTAAATTTCGGGAAGCTCACGGCGATCACCTCGAATTGAGCAAGATCGTCGGCGATCGCCTCCGGTCCTTCGCTGCTTTGGAGCCACACTCCGAGGCGGCCGCCGCGCGCGAGCAGCTTCTCGCGATCGCGCTGCCAGAGCGCGAGCGGCACGATCACGTCGCCCTGCGGCAGGATTGTTGGCAGCGCACCATCCGCCGTCGGTTCAAGCAACTGCCAGCTGTCTTGCACTACTTGCCGAATCTTGATGAGGGTTGCCATAAATGGCCTCCTTGAAAGGTTCCAGCCCGATGCGCCGCACGGTTTCGATGAAACGCTCGTGCTCGCTGTCGCGCCGCTCAATATAGGTTTTGACCAGTTTCTCGATCACATCGGGTATTTCGTCCTGCGCCACGGAAGGACCGATCACCTTGCCGATCGAAGCGTCGTCGCCCTGATTGCCGCCGATCGAGACCTGGTAAAACTCGGCGCCCTGCTTGTCCACGCCCAGGATGCCGATGTGCCCGGCGTGATGGTGGCCGCACGAATTCATGCAGCCGGAGATGTTGAGGTCGAGTTCGCCGATATCGTGCAGGTAATCGAGATCGTCGAAGCGCCGCTGGATCGCCTCCGCCACCGGGATGGATTTGGCGTTGGCGAGCGAGCAGAAATCGCCGCCCGGGCAGGAGATGATATTGGTGAGCAATCCCAGGTTGGGCGTGGCAAGGCCCAGCGCGCGCGCCTCTCCCCACACCTCATATAGATCGCGCTGGCGCACGTTCGGCAGGAGCAGGTTCTGCTCATGGGTGACGCGCAGCTCGCCGAAACTATAGCGGTCCGCAAGGTCGGCCACGGCATCCATCTGGTCGGCGGTCGCATCTCCCGGAGGCGTGCCCGTTTTCTTGAGCGAAAGCGTCACCGCAGCATAGCCGGGCATGCGATGGGGGGCGACGTTGCGCTCCACCCAACGCGCAAACGCGACATTGGTCTGTCGCTGCCATTCGAATCCGGGATCACTTGCCGGCAGTCGTTCGTATGCGGCCTGTGTAAAGCGCGTGGATACGCGTTCGAGCTCCTCGATGGTTAGCGTTTCCGGGCCGTCTTTCAGATGAACCCATTCCGCCTCGACCTCATCGCGAAAACGCTCCGGCGTGAGGTCCTTGACCAGAATCTTGATGCGCGCTTTCCAGATGTTGTCGCGCCGGCCATAGCGGTTGTAGACGCGCAAGATGGCGGCCACGTAGGTGAGCAGATGCTGCCACGGCAGAAACTCGCGGATCACCGGCGCGAGGATCGGCGTACGCCCCATGCCGCCGCCCACCAGGACGCGGAAGCCAACCGCGCCGTCGTCAGCGCGTACCGCCCGCAAGCCGATGTCGTGAAAACGTACCGCAGCGCGGTCCATTTGCGCGCCGTTAAACGCAATCTTGAACTTGCGCGGCAAATACGAGAACTCGGGATGGAAAGTGGACCACTGCCGCAGGATCTCGCAGTAGATTCGCGGGTCGACGATTTCGTCCGGGGCGATGCCCGCATAGTGGTCGGTAGTGATGTTGCGCACGCAATTGCCGCTGGTCTGGATAGCGTGCATCTGAACCGTGGCGAGCTCGGCCAGGATCTCGGGCACGTCCTCGAGCCGAGGCCAGTTGAGCTGCAGATTCTGGCGGGTGCTGAAATGCCCGTAACCGCGATCGTAGGTGCGGGCGACATGCGCGAGCTTCCGCAGCTGCCGCGAGGCGAGTTCACCGTAGGGAATCGCGACCCGCAGCATAGGCGCATAGCGCTGAATGTAGAGCCCGTTTCGCAGCCGCAGGTGTTTAAACTCTTCTTCGGTCAGTTCGCCCGCCAGAAAACGGCGGGTCTGGTCCCGATATTGGGCGACTCGTTCATCGACCAACCGTTGGTCGATCGCATCGTAGATATACATCCGGCGCTCGCTTGGGATTTTTGTCGGAATTCATGGTAGCAACGCGCTGTTATATCCGGAAAGAATATTATGTTAGAATTAAATAACCAATGCTTCTTTAAGCGGTAACTATATGAAGTTACAGCAGTTGCGCTACCTGCACGAGGTGGCGCGCCATGGTCTCAACCTATCCGAGGCGGCCGCAGCGCTTTATACATCCCAGCCCGGAATCAGCAAGCAGATCCGGCTCCTCGAAGACGAGCTGGGCGTGCAGATCCTGGTGCGCAACGGGAAACGGGTCGTCGATATCACCGAACCCGGCCGCATCATCCTCGACATCGCCGAGCGTATTCTGCGGGACACCGAAAACCTGAAGCAGGTCGGGCGCGAGTTCGGCGCCGAGGACAGCGGCGCGCTCACCATCGCCACCACGCATACGCAGGCGCGCTACGCGCTGCCCCCGGTGATCCAGCGCTTCATCCAGCGCTATCCCAAGGTGCGCCTGTCGCTGCGCGAAGGCAGCCCGCAGCAGCTCGCGGCGCTGATGCTCGCCGGCGAAGCGGACATCGCGATCATCACCGAAGCCTACGAGCAGTACGAGGACCTCATCACGCTGCCGTGCTATCAATGGAACCGCTGCGTGATCACGCCGCTCAAGCACGAGCTGCTCAAGGAAAAACAGGTCACGCTCGAAGCAATCGCCGGTTTCCCGATCATTACCTACGACTTTGCCTTCAGCGGCGATTCACCGATCAAGCGCGCGTTCGATGCGCGCGGCATCAAGCCCAACGTGACGCTGACCGCGGTGGATGCCGACGTGATCAAGGCCTATGTGGAGCTCGGTCTCGGCATCGGCATCCTCGCCAAGATGGCGTTCGATCCGGCCCGCGATTTCGGCTTGCGGCTGATCGATGCCAGCCACTTATTCGAGCCGAGCACCACGCGTATCGGCATCCGCCGCCACGCCTATCTGCGCGGCTACGTCTACGATTTCATCGAGATGTTCGCCCCCCACCTCACGCGCCGGGTGATCGAGGCGACGATGCGCGGCGAGGGATCGGACTACGAACTGTAGAGAACTCCCGTTAGGCCACTAGGCGCTGGCGCAGCCAGGCGCTCGCGCCATCGACGATCGCCACTAACGCCAGCATCGCAATAATCACCGTCAGCGCCTGTCTTTGCTGGAACAGACTGAGCGAGAAATAAAGCATCTGGCCGAGCCCGCCGGCGCCGACCACGCCGAGGATCGCCGCCATGCGGATATTGATTTCCCAGCGGTAGAGCGAATAGGCGATGAGCTGCGGCACGACGTTCGGCATCGTGCCATACAGGAATGCGAGCGTGGCGCGGCTGCCGGAAAGCTGCAGCGCCTGCGTGGGTTCGGACGGCGTGTTTTCCAGCGTCTCCGCGAACAGGCGTCCAATCACCCCCGCTGTGTGCAAAGCGAGCGCGAGCGTGCCTGAAAACGGCCCCAGCCCTGCGGCCATGACCATCAGTGCCGCCCATACCAGTTCGGGAATCGAGCGCAGAAAATTGAGTGTCAGGCGCGCGACAGCACGCGCAACGATGCCGAAGCGGCCGGCTGCGGGCGGCGCCAGGAGCAGCCCCAGCACTGCGGCAAGCGCGGTACCGATCGCTGAAATCGCGATGGTTTCGAGCGCGCCGTAACCGATACGCGCCAAGTACTCGGCGGATAAATCGGGCGGGAAAAACGATACGAGGTATCTCCACATCTGCGCTTGCGCATCGGCGGTCAGCAGCAAACCGAGATCGAGCGACAGGAACGCAAAGCTCGCCCATGTGACAACAATCAGCACTGCGACCACCAGCCAGTGTACGGGCTTCATGCGGTCACCTTTCGGAGAAATGCGCTGATGGCATCAGCGAGCACCACCAGCAGAAAGAAAGTGAGCAGAATCGTGCTGACCTCGCCACCGTTCAGCATGCGCATCGACAATTCCATCTGCTGCCCCAGGCCACCGGCGCCGACGAAGCCCATGATGACCGAGGCGCGCACCGCGCACTCCCAGCGGTAAACCGTATACGAAACCAATTCTGGAAGCGCTACCGGCCACATGCCGTAAAAAAAGGTGGCCAGGCGACCGCCGCCCGCTTCCAGCAAGGCTGAGGTCGGGCGGGTGTCGCCCGATTCCAGGATTTCCGAGTAGACCTTGCCCAGCATGCCGCCATAGGTCACGCCGATCGCCAACACGCCGGCCGCCGGGCCTAGGCCGACCGCGCGCACGAATAACAGCGCCCAGACGATTTCGGGAATGCTGCGGAAGAACATCAGGATGAAACGTGCCGGCAGGCGCAGCATTCGTCCCACGGCAAAGCCGCGCCCGGGACCGATGCGCGAGATCGACAGGCTGCGTGTCACGATCAGCGCCAGCGGAGACCCAATCAGCAGCGCCAGCGCCATGCCGGCGGTCGCGATGGCCAGCGTCTCGAGCGTGGACTTCAGGAGCAGCCGCAGGAATTCGGCGGAGGTCGCGAGCGGGAAAAATGTCGCAATGAATTTTCCCATCGTCGCGCGGTTGCGCGGATCGAACAGCACACCGAGGTCGAATTCAGTGAGCCGTAATCCCGGCCACAGCAGCACGATAATCAGCGTCGTCAGTGCCAAACGCGGCAGGGCTGCGGGGTCACGCAAATGGATCACGAACGCCTCAGTCCTCACACCACACGCCTCACGCCTCACGCAATTAAGAGCACATCGGCTTGCGGCGCATTTCGATAGGCTGCACCGCGAGCGGCAGGTTGTCCTGTGTCGGCACCACCGCCGACTCCGAGGCATAGAGGTCCTTGAGCATTGCGTCGGTAATTTTGACCGGCGGCAGGTCGAACGCGATCTCGCCGGCCCGGATACCGATGATGCGGGGGAACCAGTGCAGCGCAAGGTCAACCGCATGCAGGCTTGCGACCAGCGTCACGCCGCGCGCAAGCGCATCGCGATTGAGCTCACCAATGATCCGATCGGAGAGTGCGGGGTCGACCGCCGAGACCGGCTCGTCGGTCAACAGCAGGTCCGGCTGCTGGTAAAGCACGCGCGCCACGCCGACGCGCTGCAGTTGCCCGCCCGAAAGCCGGTCGCAGCGCTCGAACAATTTGTCGGCGATTTCCATGCGCTGGAGCATCCGCTTCGCGCCGGAGATATCGATCGGATAGACGAGCGAGGCCAGCCCCTTCCACACCGGCCACTGGCCGAGCCGGCCGGCGAGCACCGCGGTGACCACGCGCTGGCGCGGGGGTATCGGCGGCGCCTGGTGCACCATGCCAACACGGCATCTGAGCCGGCGCAATGCGGTTCGATCGATGCTCCACGGATCATCTCCCAGAACGCGAATCGATCCCGCGGACGGCCGCAGCGCCGTCGCCAGCAGACGCAGCAGCGTGGTTTTGCCCGCGCCCGACGGACCGATGATCGCCACCCGCTCGCCTCTGCCGATCTCGCAACTGAGGTTATTGACGGCGCGACAGTCGTTCAGGTGTACCAGATCGACCTGGTGCAGTTTGAGGCTCATTTGATCGATTGATGCGGATGGCGGCAGGCGCTGATCTATTTGATCATGCCCGCCGAGCGCGCCGCGGCTTCGATGCCTTTATAATTCTCGGCCTTGGTGGCGATAAAGCGCGTTGCGCGCTGCAGATCGAGCATGTCCTTGTGCAGTTTGTCTTTCGGATCGAGCTTGAGAAAAGCATCGGTCAGCTTCTTCACCAGCGCCGGGTCAAGATTGCCGCGCACGGTCCAGTTGTAGTCGTAGTACGGCGGTGTCGTCCAGATCACCCTGACTTTATTGGTATCGACTTTCTTTTCGGTAACGAGCTTGTCCCACACCGACGCATTCAGCACGCCTGCTTCGACCTTGCCTGATTCAACCTGCAGCGCAGTGGCATCATGCGCACCGGAGAATGCAATGCGCTTGAAGTCCTTGTCGGGATTGATCTTGTTCTCCAGAAGGAAATAGCGCGGCATCAGATGGCCGGACGTCGAAGATACGGAGCCGAAAGTGAAATTCTTGCCCTTGAGCTCGGCGAGCCCTTTGATGCCGCTCGCGGTGCTGGCGATAAACTTGCTCGTAAACTTTTCGTCTTCCAGCCTCTGCGCGATCGGGATCGCGTTACCGCCTCTCAAGCGCGCCTGGACAAAGGTGAAGCCGCCGAGCCAGGCGAGATCAAGTTTGTTGGACGCCAGCCCTTCAACGACCGCGGCGTAGTCGGTGACCGGAATGAACTGGACCTTCATGCCTATTTCTTTTTCAAGATAGACCCCGAGCGGAGTGAACTTGCGCTGCAATTCGGTGGGCGCCTCGTCGGGAATCGCCGAAACTTTCAGCGTCGGCTGTGCGAGAACGGCCGAGGCCATGAACACGCTGTACAGCAGCATCAGAGAACGCGTGAACATGATGGCACCTTCTTGGATGACGCTCCGGTTCAGATGCGCTGTTATTGTTTTGAATACGATGTTTCGGTGGCGGCGGTTGCACGCGGCCTTAAAACCAAGGCAGCAATCTACCGCTGATTGCTACCCGAAGACAAGGCGCTTCAAACCAATAACACTTTTTACGAAACGGTTATTCGCCCGTGCGCCTGACAAAATCATGCATCCGAAAACCCAACAGCCCCAGCGCGGCAAAATAACTCGCGGCGCCGGCAGCCACCACCCACGTCAGCCGCGCGGCGCGCTGTGACGCTCCGGCGGCGAGCCACTCGGCTGGCGCACCCATCGTAATCCACAGCATTGCCGCCATCCCGCAAACCGCGATCGCGACCTTAAGCAGGTACGCCAGCCAACCCGGTTGCGGCGCGTAGATGCCGCGCCGGCGCAATCCCCGGTAAAGAAGCGCGGCGTTGAGGCAGGCGCCGAGCCCGATGGCGAGCGCAAGGCCGGCGTGATCGAGCGGCCAGATGAAAACGAAGTTCATCACCTGCGTCGCCGCCAGCGTGACGAGCGCGATCCTGACCGGAGTCCTGATGTCCTGTCGCGCGTAAAAACCCGGCGCCAGGACTTTCACCAGGATCAGTCCGAGCAGACCCACGCTGTACGCGACCGCGGCATTGCGTGTCATCATCACATCGCTCGCCGAAAACGCGCCGTAGTGAAAGAGCGTGGTGACGAGCGGCGCGGCGAGCAGCGCGAGCGCCACCGCCGCCGGGGCCGCCAGCAACAGCGTGAGTCGCAAACCCCAGTCGAGCAGCTCCGAGTATTCTTGCGGCGAGCGATTGGCGTAGGACTTGGAAAGACCGGGCAGCAGGATCGTGCCGAGGGCGACACCGAGCAACCCGGTCGGGAACTCCATCAGGCGGTCGGCGTAGTACAGCCACGACACGCTGCCGGTGACCAGGAACGAGGCGAAAACGTTATTGATCAGGAGGCTCACCTGCCCGACCGACACGCCAAATACCGCCGGCCCCATCTGGCGCATGACGCGCCACACGCCTTCATCCTTGAGGTCGAGCTTGAACCGCGGCAAGAGCTTCAGCCGCATGAGGAACGGCACCTGGAAACCGAGCTGCAACACGCCGCCAGCGAACACGGCCCACGCCAGTGCCGTCACCGGAGGATCGAAGTGGGGCGCCACCCACAGCGCAAACACGATGAACGACAGATTGAGCAGAACGGGCGTAAAGGCCGGCACGGAAAAACGGCTGTAGGTGTTGAGGATGCCGCCCGCAAGCGCGGTAAGCGAAATGAACAGAATGTAGGGAAACGTCACGCGCAGTAGGCTGATCGTGAGATTGAATTTTTCGGGCGTTGCGGCGAAGCCGGGTGCGCTGATGTATATGATCGCCGGCGCGGCGATCACGCCGATCGCGGTGACCGCAAACAACGCGAGCGCCAGCAGCGCCGCGACATGGTCGACCAGCAGCCGCGTATCCTCATCGCCGCGCCGGTTCTTGTACTCCGCGAGGATTGGCACGAACGCCTGGGAG
>JACQOK010000480.1 GCA_016202565.1 Betaproteobacteria bacterium
CGTAGCCCGGATGGAATGAAATGAAATCCGGGACAAGGAGAAGCGGGAACGAAGGCCCCAGGAAAAAGCGGGAACGAAGGCCCTAGGAAAAAGCGAGAACGAGGGCCCTCCAAAAAAAGCATTCCCGGAATGCGCTTCGCTCCTTCCGGGCTACGACCCTCCTACCGCTACCGGCGATAGTGTCGTTTTGTGATGACGTCCGATCTTGTTTCCCGTGTTGCCGAGACCCTCGGTAATTTTGTCAGCGCCGGGGACCGGCTGGTCGTCGGCCTGAGCGGCGGCGTGGATTCGGTCGTATTGCTGGATGTCCTCGCGCGCCTTGCCCGGCGCGGGCGGTTTGAACTCTCCGCGATTCACGTCAACCATCAGTTGAGTCCCAACGCGCCGCGATGGGCGGCATTTTGCCGCAAGTTATGCCGCACCCGCGGGATTTCACTGCGCGTGGCCAAGGTGACGGTGGCGCGCGGCGACAGCGTGGAAGCCGCGGCGCGCGCGGCTCGATATGAGGCCTTCCGCAAGCTGCGCGCGGATTACATCGCGCTCGCCCACAATCAGGACGATCAGGCCGAAACGCTGCTGCTGCAATTGCTGCGCGGAGCAGGGGTCAAGGGGCTCGCGGCGATGCCGCTCCTAAAGGATGAACGCGGAACGCGAGAGCCTTTCGTGAGAGCGTCAGAGCGTGAGGGCGCGAAAGCGGAATGTCGACCTCCCGACCTCCCGACCTCCCGATTTCACGAACTACGGGGCTTGTGCCCGTCACTCATCACCCGTCAGCCGTCACCCGCCATCCTGCGTCCGCTGCTCGACGTTCCTCGCAGCGAGATCGAGCATTATGCGCGGCAGCGCAAACTCGAGTGGGTGGAGGACGAGACCAACACCGACCCCTATTTCCTGCGCAACTTTCTGCGGCGCGACGTGCTGCCGGTCATCGCGACGCGCTACCCCGCTTACCGTGCCACGCTGGCGCGATCGGCGCGCAATCTCGCGGACGCCGCGCAACTGCTCGACGAACTGGGGGCAACGGACGCCGCCGGATGCCTGGAGAACGGAACGTTGGCCGTCGCCGCGTTGCGCCGTTTCGCGCCGGCGCGCGCGAGGAATCTTCTGCGTTATTTTCTTTCCATGCAGGGGGTGACCATGCCCGGCGCCGATCGGCTCGACGAGGCGCTGCGCCAGGCGGTCACGGCGAAACAGGACGCTCGCGTGCTGGTCGAACTGGGCGGTGCGCGCCTGCGACGGTTTGCAGGCAGATTGCACGTGGTGCGCGAAACTGGCCCGTTGCCTGCATCCTACGTAAAACCGTGGCGTGGTGAAAGAGAAGTCGCGCTGCCCGGACTGGGAGGCGTCCTCATGCTCGCGCGCGGACGGGGCGCCGGGATCAGTCTCGCCCGACTGCGGGGACGGCGGGTAACGATCGGTGTGCGGCGCGGCGGAGAGCGCTATCAGCCGGACTGCGGCCGTCCCCGGCGCAGCCTCAAGAATCTCTTTCAGGAAGCGCAGGTTCCGCCGTGGCAGCGCGAGCGGACACCGCTCATTTTCTGCGACGGCGAGCTGGTATGGGCGGCGGGGGTCGGCGGCGTGGACTGCGCCTATCGCGCGGTGGGCGATGAGCCGGCTCTTCGCCCCGTCTGGCAGCCCTTCGCGGAGGGCTGACGGTGCGTGCTTGACGCTGGCCAACCATTGCTATACGGTGGAACATGTAACCGCAGGTCCAAGCCGGTGCGATCGAGACCGGCTTCCAGAACATAACCGTCGAAGGAGGAGCTTATGGATCGTAACCAAATACGACGATTCGCCGTCAAGGCAACTGCCGCGGCATTCGTCGCCGCCCTTTCCATCGGGGTTACCCAACACGCCTATGCGCAGGACAAGCCGAAGAAGGTCGTGCTGCGCTTCGCGTCCGACTTCCCGCCCCCGCCGCATCCGGCCGGTCTCGCGATGCGGTACTTCGCCGAGCGCCTGCCCCAGGTCATTCCCGGCAGCGAGGCGCGGCTCTATTATGCCGGCGCGCTCTACACCATACCCGAAGCCTTCGAGGCGATGCGCCAGGGCAACCTCGAGATGAGCTGGATGCAGATCGGCAAGGCAGCCCCGGTCGATCCATGGATGCTGACGGTAGTCGGGCCGGGCATTCTCACCACGGTCGGCGCGGTGGACAACCTCGATAAGACCCAGACCTACCAGATGCTGGTGGACCGGCTCGCGAAGAATCAAGCCGTCACCGTGTTCGGCGTCGGGCACATGAGCTTCGGGATGGGCATCGGCGGCAAGAAACGTTTTGCCAAGCCCGAAGACTTCGTCGGCCGCAAGCTGCGCAGCATGGGACCGGTCGAGAATGCCTCGCTCGAAGCGTGGAAGGCGAACCCGGTCGTGATGGGTTTCGGTGAAGTGCCGAACGCGATGGAGTCCGGCGTCATCGACGGGCTGATGACCAGCCTCGGCGGCTGGAACAGCATGCGCGAACAGGCGCCTTTCTACAC
>JACQOK010000487.1 GCA_016202565.1 Betaproteobacteria bacterium
GCGGCGAGCCGCGAAACACGCACGAGTGCGTCCGCCAGTGCGTCCAGGGCGAGCGGCGGACGGCCGCGATAGCCCGTGAGCAACGGATGCCCGCGTATTTCGCGGATCATCTCATGCGCCGTCTCCATGTCGAGCGGCGCGAAACGATAGGCAACGTCCTGCAGCAACTCGGTGAAGATGCCACCCAAACCGAACATCACCAGTGGACCGAAAAAACGGTCGTTGACGGCGCCGATGATTACTTCCACCCCGTCGGCCATCTCGGTGATCAGCACCCCGTCGATGCGCGCTTGCGGCTGGTGGCGCCGCGCTTCGGCAAGCACATCGTCTGCCGCACGCCTCAACGCGGCTACGCCCTGTAGGTTGAGCCGTACCGCACCGGCCTCGGTTTTGTGCGGAATATCCGGCGAGTCGACCTTGACTGCCAATGGAAACGGGAGCGGCGGTTGCTCCAGGCGGGCAAGGGCTTCCGGCGTGAGCGACAGCGCGCGCGTGACCGGAATGCCGTAAGCGGCAAGGCATTGTCTGGATTCGCGCTCCGACAGCGCACCGGCACGCGCGGGCAGTTCAAGCGCGCGCGGTTCAATCTGGCGCGTGACCGGCTGCGTAGCGTGGGCGAAATGTCGTTCACGCCGGCGCGCAAAGCGATAGAGCGCCCCGGCGGCATTGGCCGCGCGCGTCGGCGTGAGCAGCCACGGGATGCGATGCCGCTCGAGGATCCGGATCGAGGTCTCGGTGCGGTCGGGCACACGGCTCCAGGCGACCAGCACCGGCTTTTCGGAATCCTGTGCGATAGCGGCAAGTCCGTTGGCCCACGCCTCGCCCTTGGCGCCCTGCACCGAACCATAGCGCACGATGAGCTGGTCGATATTAGGATCGGCCAGCAGGTGCGCACAGATACGGTTTACCCGTTCGTCGTCGCCGGTCACCTGCGCCGTGACGTCGACCGGGTTGGCAAGCGATGCATACGCCGGCGCCAGGGACTCGACCGCGCGCACCGTCTCGGGCGCGAGGCGCGGCAGCTTGAGCCCGTGTCTGTCACATGCATCGGCGATGAGCACGCCCGAGCCGCCGGAGGTCGTGAGTACCGCGACGTTGGGGCCGCGCGGCAGGCGGCGCGAGAGAAACGCGCGCGCGGCATCGACAAGATCGTGCACGTCGTCGATCTCGATGAACCCGCCTTCCTCGAAGGCCGCACGGTAGAGCGTGTAGCCGGCGGTCATGCTGGCGGTATGCGATTCCGCCGCCGCGCGCCCGATCTCGGAGTTCCCCACTTTCCAAACGAGGATCGGCTTGCCGAGTTCGAGCGCCCGCTGCCCGAGCCGGCGCAACCGCCGTCCGTCCGTGATGCCCTCGATATAGCTCACCACGACTTCCACCTCATCACGCTCCAGAAAGTCCGCGATGAGATCGAGCGTCGTGATGTCCGCTTCGTTGCCGGCCGAAACGACGTAGTTGAAACCGATGCCCTCGAACTCGGCGAGCCCCACCACGCTGAAGGCGAAGCCGCCGCTTTGCGAGACGAACGCCACCGGGCCGGCCTTGAGATCCGGATTGGCGAACCCCGCGCCGAAGCCGCAGTAGACGCGGTCGTTGAGATTCATGATGCCGATGCAGTTGGGACCCACGACGCGCACGCCTGATTCACGCGCCGCGGTCTTCAGCTCCTGCTCGAGTGCGGCGCCGGCGGCGCCGGCCTCGCGGAAGCCCGCCGACAATACGACGGCGAACGGGACACCGATCCGCCCGCATTCGCGAACGACTTCGGGCACCGCCGCCGCGTTTACCGCGATCAATGCAAGATCGCACGGCCCCGGCAATGACGCGAGGTCGGGATAGCAGCGCAGCCCGTGCGCTTCGCCGTACTTCGGATTGACCGGATAGATCGCACCGCGGTAGCCGGTTTCCTGGAGAATCTTTACCGGCTGCCCGCCGATGCGCCGCGGGTCGCCGGAGGCGCCCACCACCGCGATTGCGCGCGGATTGAAGAGCAGCGTGAAACCTGCGGCCGGCGCGCCGCTCATAGCGGTTTGATGCCGGCGGCCTTGATCACCTTCGCGTACTTGGCGATTTCGTCGCGGATGAACTTTGCGAACTCCTCCTGGCTGCCCCCGATCGGCTCCAGGCCGTCATTCACGAAACGGTTCTTGATCTCGGTGCTGGCGATGATCTTCGTGACTTCGGCATTGAGGCGCGAGACGATTTCCTTGGGCGTCTTGACCGGCGCCATCAGGCCGAACCAAGTGGTCGCCTCGTAACCCTTGAGCCCGGATTCATCGAAGGTCGGCACCTCGGGGATGGCGGCGAAGCGCTTGAGGCTGCCGATGGCAATCGCACGCAGACGCCCCGACTGAATGTGCGGCACGAGAGCCGGCACGCCACTGAAGATCATGTGGACGTGACCGGCGACGGTGTCGGTCAACGCCGGTGTATTGCCCTTGTACGGCACGTGCACGATGTTGATGCCGGCCATCACCTTGAGCAGTTCTCCTGCCATCTGGTTGGAGCTGCCGAGCCCGCTCGAGGCGAAGTTGAGCTGACCGGGGCGGGTCTTCGCCAGCGCGATCAGTTCCTTCAGCGTCTTCACCGGAAGCGAAGGATGGAGCGAGAGCACATTGGCGCCCTTGACGCACAGGGTGATCGGTGCGAAATCGCGCAGCGTGTCGTAGGGTGGCCTGGCGTAGAGCGACATGTTGATGGCGTTGGAGGCGCCACCCATGAAAATCGTGTAGCCGTCGGGCGGCGCCTTGGCGGCGAGTTCAGAGCCGATATTCGTGGCCCCGCCCGGACGATTGTCGACGATGACCTGCTGGCCGAAGACGTCGATCAACTTCCCGGCGATGGCGCGTGCCGTGATGTCGGTGTTGCCGCCGGCGGCATAGGGCACGATGATGCGCACCGTGCGCGCGGGATAGGCCTGTCCTGAGCCTGTCGAAGGGACTTGGGCGGATGCCGCCTGCGCGGTCACTGCAGCCGCAAGAGCGGCAAGAAATGTAAAGCCGGCTTTCATTTCAGGGTTTCTCCTTGTCGCGGACCGGTCATGACTGGTCCGAGGTTTTGAAAACTTCGTTCAGCAGCGGCTCACCGCGCGTCCAGCGCCGGAGATTTTCCAGGAAGATAGCGTAGACCCGCTCATCGTTGCCGGAGGCTGCCGCGGAATTGTGGGGGGAGATGAACACGTTCGGCATGTCCCACAACGGGGAATCCTGCGCCAGCGGCTCCTGCTCGAACACGTCGAGATAGGCGCCGCCAAGATGCCCGCTTTGCAGTGCTGCAACGAGCGCGGGCTCGTCCACCACTTCGCCGCGCGCGATGTTGATCACACGCGCCCCTCTGGGCAGCTTCGCGAGCATTTCGGCGTCGACCAAACGGCGCGTTTCCGCGGTGAGCGGGCAGGCAATGACGAGCCAGTCGCTCCGCGACAGCAATTCAGGCAGTCGCGCCGGCGGATGCAGTTCGTCGACGGGGTCTTCCGGTCGGCGGGGCCGGCGGCGGATGCCGATTACATGGAGCCCCAGCGCGCGCGCAAGCCGCGCGATTTCGCTGCCGATCTGGCCCACCCCGAGCACCAGCAGCGTCTGGCCCCTGAGGTCGCGCGGAAAATCCGGAGCGCGCATCGGGTCCCACCCGTGCTTGCGTTGCGCGGCGAGCCAACGGGGAAAATTGCGCGCGAGCATCATAAGGCCGGTGATCGCAGTCTGCGCGATCGGCTCGGCGGTCGAGCCTGACGAAGTGGTGAGCCGCACGCCGCGCGCCAGCATTTCGGCATAGATCGGATGATCCACGCCGGCGTTGAATACGTGGAGCCACTTGAGATCGGGTGCCTTGCGCACGACGGAGAAGAACTGCCGGGAGAAATCGGGAAACACGTCGCCCGAAAAGAACGCGACCTCGGCGCGCGCGCAGTCGGCCTCCGCCAGGCGTGCGTCGCGGTCAGCGGGCAGCACCAGCAGGTCGAGCGCGATCCCGGCACGCGCCGCAAATGCCGCGAGATTCGTGCCATATCCGACGTTGAATTGATGGGAAACGATAAGAGTCATCATGCAAAACCCGTTCGTCTCGAGCGTAACGTAGTGAAGTCGAGAGGCGAATTCTATGACCCGTTCATCCCTCGACTCCGTCGCCTCGCTCCTACGCTCGGGACGAACGGCGTAGGGGCGCTAGCCTGGATTCCAGTGAATGGTGAAAGGGCCTGCGGCTGTTCACGGCTCACCGATTCTACCCGCGATTTGCTAAGATTTCAGTTGGCACACGGCGCGCGACGAGAAAGTCCATTTCGTGGAAATCAACGTACTCGACCTGACGCGGCAGCTGATCGCCCGCCGCTCGGTGACGCCCGACGATGCGGGATGCATCGATCTTCTGATCGCGGCGCTCGAACCGCTCGGCTTCAAATGCGAGAAGATCAGCCTGAACGGCGTAGACAACCTGTGGGCGCGCCGCGGCAGCGCTGCGCCGCTGGTGTGTTTCGCCGGCCACACCGACGTGGTGCCGACCGGCCCGCTCGATCAGTGGCAAAGCGACCCGTTCACGCCAACCGTCAAGGACGGCGTGCTCTACGGGCGCGGCGCCTCCGACATGAAGTCCTCGCTCGCCGCTTTTATCGCAGCGATCGCCGGCTTCGTCGCGGCGCATCCGAATCATCCCGGCTCGATCGCCGTACTTTTCACTTCGGACGAGGAGGGGCCCGCGGTCGACGGGACGGTGAAGGTGGTGGAAGCGCTGGCGCGGCGCGGTGAGCGCCCCGATTACTGCATCGTCGGCGAGCCCACGTCGGTCAACAAGTTGGGCGACATGATCAAGAACGGCCGCCGCGGTTCGCTTTCGGCCAACCTCGTCGTCAAAGGCGTGCAGGGGCACGTCGCCTATCCGCATCTGGCGCGGAACCCGGTACATGAAGTCGCGGCAGCCATCGCGGAGATGGCGCAAGTTGAGTGGGACCGCGGCAACGAGTACTTTCCGCCCACGACCTGGCAGATTTCCAACTTCAACGCCGGTACCGGCGCGAACAACGTGATCCCGGGAACGGCCGATATCAAATTCAACTTCCGCTTCTCCACCGCGAGCACGGTGGAGTCACTGCAGACGCGCGTCATCGGCATCCTCGACAGGTATGGCGTTCCGTACGATATCGAATGGCGCTACGACGGCCGGCCCTATCTCACGCAGACGGGCGATCTCGTCGAGGCCGTCGCGCGCGCGATCAAGCAGGTGACCGGCATCGATACCGAGCTTTCCACGACGGGGGGCACCTCCGACGGGCGCTTCATCGCCGATATCTGTCCGCAAGTGGTCGAGCTGGGTCCCACCAATGCCACCATCCACAAGATCAACGAGTGCATCCGGCTCGACGAGTTGGAGGTTCTGCCGAAGATCTACCGGCAGATTCTCGCGAATCTGCTGATCAAGGGCGCGTGACAAAATGAGTGAATCCCCGATACTGGTTTCACGCGAAGGGAAGGTCGTCGTCATCACGCTCAACCGGCCGGAGGAAGGCAACCGCTGGCGCAAGGAGATGCTGTTCGCGTTCGAGCCGGTTGTGGAGGCGCTGCACAAGGATGAGGAAGCGCAGGTCGTGATCATCCGCGGCGCGGGCGACGAGTATTTCTCGTGGGGCGCTTTCGACCCCGCGATCCGCGGCGCCATGGACAAGCAGGAGATCGTCGATTTCGTGCTGCGCGGGGCACGGCTGCGCGATTCGCTGGAGCTGCTGCCGCAGATCGTCATCGCCGCCTTGAACGGCCGGGCGCGCGGCAACGGCGTTGAACTCGCGCTCGCCTGCGATATGCGCTTTGCCTCCGACCGCGCCACGATCTCGTTTCCCGAGGCCGATATGGGCGGAATTCCGGGTGGGGGCGGACCGGCGCGGCTGCCTTCTGTCGTCGGGCGCGCCCGCGCGCTGGAGCTGCTGTGCAGCGGGCGCGAAGTCGGCGCGGAGGAGATGGTGCGTATCGGCTTCGCACTCGCTGCGTATCCGCACGCGCGCGTGATGGACGAAGTGATGGCATTCGCGCGGCACATCTCGGAGAAAGGCCCGATCGCGCTGCGTGGCGCCAAGCGCATCGCGCACACTCGCCTTGCGCCGGGATTGAAAGAGGCGCGGCAGTTGTCGGACGAGCTGCGCGCGAAGCTGGAATGGAGCCACGACGTGGACGAGGCGATCGCCGCCCACCGCGAAGGCAGGAAGCCGCGCTTCACCGGACGCTAGCCCGACAACTCAGGCCGGAGCGCTTGCCGCCGACCGGCAAGGGGCTCAGCCGCACGGCCTTGCCGACCGCGCTCAGTCGGCGGGCACCCCAGTGCCGGCCCGCGCAGGCTCGGTGTTGGCGCTTACTAACCCCCGTCCCGCAAGAAAATCAGTCCTAACCGCCCGTTTTGCGGCCACACGTCTGGCGCTGCGATAGGTTTATTTAGTCGACTGCTCGCCCCAGCGGAGCACTGCTAATTCAATGGTTTCCGTGGGGTTGCGGGTGGTGCCTGTGCTATACTCAACCGCTTTTTTTTGGGACACTTGCGGTGGGTTTGCTGCTCATCGCCAACTTGGGAGGAGGCTGCGGCACAGCCGCCGTATTCCAGCATCATTATGCAGAACAAGTTTTCGGCCCGCTCGGAGCTGGCGGCGGCACTGTGGTCACTGCGGCGCATCTTTCTGATCGCCGGCGGGTTCAGCTTTGTCATCAACATGCTGTTGCTGGTGCCGGCGCTGTACATGCTGCAGATCTACGACCGGGTGCTCTCCAGCCGCAACGCGTCCACCCTGTTGATGCTGACGCTGCTCGTAGTCGGGCTGTATGTGCTGATGGCGGGGCTCGAGTGGGTGCGCTCGCGCGTGCTGGTGCGGGCCGGATCGATGCTCGACGCCCAGATGAACGAACGGGTGTTCACCGCCGCCTTCGAAGCGAATCTGCGCGGTGCCGGCGCGAACGCCGGTCAGGCGATCAACGATCTCACCAACGTGCGCCAGTTTGTCACGGGCAACGGACTGTTCGCGTTTTTCGATGCGCCGTGGTTCCCGATCTATCTCGCCGTAATTTTCCTGATTCACCCCTTGCTCGGGGCGTTGTCGGTGGGCGGCGCGGTGCTGCTGGTCGCGCTGGCCATCGTCAATCAGTGGGCCACCCAGGGGCTGCTGGCCCAGGCGAATACGGCGGCCATCCATTCCTCCAACGACGCCACCAATAATCTGCGCAACGCCGAAGTGATCGAGGCGATGGGCATGCTGCCCAATCTGCGCCGGCGCTGGTACGAGAAGTATCAGAATGTGATTGCCTTGCAAGGTGTCGCGAGCGATCGGGCCGGCACCATCACCGCCGGCACCAAGTTCGTGCGAATATCATTGCAGTCTCTCGTGCTCGGGCTCGGTGCGCTGCTCGCGATCGACGGCATCGTCACTCCCGGCGGAATGATCATGGCCTCCATCCTGATGGGCCGCGCGTTGTCGCCGGTGGAATTGTTGATTGGCACCTGGAGACAGTTTCTTTCCGCCCGGTCGTCCTACGAGCGCATGGAGCGGCTGCTCAAGGAGTTTCCGGCGCGCGAGCAAGGCATGGCGCTGCCGGCGCCACGCGGGCATCTCACCGTGGAGAACGTGATGGCGGCTGCGCCCGGCACGCAGTTGGCGATCCTGAAGGGCGTGTCCCTTGCGCTGGAACCCGGCGAGGTGCTCGGCGTGATCGGGCCGACCGCCTCGGGCAAATCCACCCTGGCGCGGCTGCTGGTTGGCGTCTGGCCGGCCGCGGCCGGAAAGGTGCGGCTCGACGGGGCCGACGTTTACACCTGGAACAAGGGGGAGTTGGGCAACTACATCGGGTATTTGCCGCAGGACGTCGAATTATTCGGCGGAACCATCGCCGAGAACATTGCGCGCTTTGGCGAGATCGATTCCGAGAAGGTGATCGAGGCTGCTCAGCAGGCTGGGGTGCACGAGATGATCCTGCGTTTTCCTAAGGGTTACGACACGCCCATCGGCACCGGCGGCAGTTTTCTATCCGGCGGCCAGCGGCAGCGTATCGCGTTGGCGCGGGCGCTCTACGGCGGGCCGCCCTTCGTCGTCCTGGATGAGCCCAACTCCAACCTCGACGATGTGGGCGAGGCGGCGCTGGTTCAGGCCGTGCAGGCACAGAAGGCGGCGGGCCGCACGCTGGTGATCGTCACGCACCGCACCAGCATTCTGAGCGCGGTCGACAAATTGCTGCTGCTGCGGGATGGGACCGTACAGGCGTTCGGCCCGCGGCAACAGGTACTGGAGGCACTGGCCCGCGCGGCCCAGGGGGCCATTAGTGCCGCCCGGCCGGCCGTGGCGGCAGCGCAGCCGCAGAGAGGGTGACGGAAACGAACATGGCAATGCTTAAAAAGGTGTTTGAACAACCTGCGCCATCCGGCAAGGAGACCACCGATGCCGGGTTGATGGGTGAGGCGGAACTGCGCCGGGTGACCGCGGATATCGGTAACCCCGGCCGGCCGATCCGCTGGGGCGCGTGGCTTCTGGCGTTGGGCTTTTGCGGTTTCATCGTTTGGGCGGTAACGGCCCCCTTGGACGAAGGCGTGCCGGCCCCCGCTACCGTGATGGTCGACACCAAGCGCCAGACGGTGCAGCACCTGACGGGTGGTCTCGTCCGGGAAATCCTGGTGCGCGAGGCGCAGCGGGTGAAGGCGGGCGATGTGGTGATGCGGCTGGATGACAACGTGGCGAAAGCCAATTATCAGGCGGCCCGTCAGCAGTATTTCTCTGCACGGGCTCAGGAGAGTCGTCTGGAAGCCGAACGCAAGGGCGCGGCGCAGATCGTGTTTCATCCCGATCTTCTCGCGGCCCGTGAAGATTCGATCGCCGCCGAATACATCAGCGTGCACCGCCAGGTGTTTCTGTCGCGCCGCGCGGCGTTGCAGGGCCAGCAATCGATCCTGGAGCAAACTCACAAAGCCACGCAGGAGACGTTGCGCGGCCTCACGGCTCAGCTCGAAGGCAAGCAGGCGCAGTTGAAGCTGGTAAGCGTGCAGCTCGCAGGCACGCGCGAACTGGCCAAGGAAGGTTACCTGCCGCGCAACCGGTGGTTCGACGAAGAGCGCCTGGCGGCCGATCTGACGGCTTCGGTCGGCGACCTCACGGCCAATATCGCCCGCACCCGCAACAGCCTCCTGGAGCTCGAACTGCGCATCGTGCAGCTCAAGCGCGAGTTTCTCCGCGATGCCGAAACCCAACTGGCCGAGACTACGCGCGATGCGCAGGTGGCGGGCGAACGCTTACGTGCGGCGCGGGAAGAGCTGGCGCGCACCGAAATCCGTTCGCCGGCCGATGGTTTCGTGGTCGGTTTGGCCGCACATACCGTGGGTGGCGTGATAGCGCCCGGCGCGCGCATCATGGACGTAGTGCCCGAGGGTGTGCCGCTGACCCTGGAGGCGCGCGTCGAACCGCACTTGGTGGACCGCATCCATGCCGATTTGCCGGCTGACATTCGTTTCCACACGTTCGTCGACATCCCCAATCTTGTGATCGATGGCCGTGTCATGTCGGTTTCCGCCGACTTGGTCGCCGACCAACCGAACATCCCTCCCTACTACCTCGCCCGTGTCGCAGTAACGCCCCAGGGCATGAAAGATCTGGGCCAGCGCCAGCTGCAGCCCGGCATGCCGGCGGAAGTCGTGATCAAGACCGGCGAGCGTACCTTGATGATGTACCTGATCAAGCCGCTGATCCGGAGAGTGTCTAGTTCTTTCCGCGAGGGTTGATCTGATGCAGGCAAGAGTGTGGCAGTGCATCGTCGCCGCAGCGCTCGGGTGCGCCACACTTTCGGCTTGGGGCTTCGATTTGCTCGACGCCTACCGCGACGCGCTCGCCAACGACGCCAACTTCATGGCCGCCCGCAGCGCGCTGGCCGCTGCGCGTGAGAACCTGCCGCAAGCGCGGGCTGGCCTGTTGCCCCAAGTCTCCGCGAACGCGCAGCGAACACGCAATTCGTTGGACCAGCGTCAAACCCTGCCGACCGGAGGCACGATCAACCGGGAGTCCTCTTATACGGCGGATTCCGCCACACTCGCGCTGCGGCAGCCGCTCTATCGCAGGTTGAACTGGGCGCAGCTCTCGTTCGCCGAGGCGCAGGTGGCGGCGGCCGAAGCGGGCTTCGAGAAGGACCGGCAGGATGCCGGCCTGCGCGTGGCACAAGCCTATTTCGAAGTGCTGTTCGCACAAACCCGGGTCCGTGTACTGGAGGCCCAACTTGAAGCGTTTGCAGGGCAACTGAAGCTCGCCGAGCGCGCTTTTGCGACGGGCGCGGGCACGCGAACCGATATCGATGACGCCCGTGCCCGAGCGTTGCAGGCCAAGGCGGGTCTGACCGAAGCGAACTATGCGCTCGACAACGCGCGGCGCACTTTGGCGGCACTGATCGGCAAGCCTCCGCCGCCGCTCGCGGACGTGGTGCCGGCACGGCTGCCGCTGGCGCCGGCGGAGCCAGCGGTCCTCGATCACTGGCTGCGCCAGATGGAGGCAGCCAGCCCGGAACTCGCCTCGCTACGTCATCAAGTGGAAATGGCGCGGCAGGACATCGAGAAGCAGCGTGCGGGCCACCATCCGACGCTGGACCTGATCGCCGCGCGCCAGTACGGCTCCAGCGATACCACCGTCACCCTCAACCAACGGAATATCGTTGACTATCTTGGAGTGCAGTTGGCGCTGCCGATTTACAGCGGCGGCGGCGTGTCGGCTGCGGTTCGGCAGGCAGAGGCCAATCTCGACAAGACGCAATTTCAGCTCGAAGCAGCTCGCCAGCGCATCGGCGTGGACACGCAGAGATATTTCCACGGCGTCGCCCAGGGCGTGGAGAAGGTGCGGGCATTCGAGGCTGCGCTGGAAGCCGCCGAGCAAGCCGTGGTTTCCTCCCGGAAAGGATTTGAAGCGGGCACCCGCACCCAGGTCGACGTGCTCGATGCGCTGCAGCGGGTGGCCGAGGTAGCACAGGGCCTGGCCCGGGCCCGCTACGAGTTTCTATTGAACCGCATGCAACTTGCCGCCGTCACCGGGCAGCTCGACGACGAATTGATTACGCGGATCAATGGCGCTCTGGGCCGGCCCTGATTCGCTGTGCGAGGAGCTTGCTGTGCGGGTGTTGTGGGAGGGGGCTTGCCCCCGATGAGGAATCTGCTCCAGAAAATCGCGGGCAAGCCCGCTCCCACATCAAACGAATTCCACCCCGCTCTGCTGCAGGCCCACGAGGTTGATGTTCACCGTGTTCACGTCGGCATTCGCCGCGAGCACGAGCAGCTCCGCCTGCGTCATCGTTCCGCCACTGCCTTGCAAGAGCCCCACATAGAAGTCGCGCTCCCCCTGTGAGGGCGGCGCGCCCACCACGTTTTCATAGACGGTGTTCACGAAGGCCTCGTTGCTGGTCGAGCCCGCAATGGACAGATACAGCTGCGTGCCGAGGGCGAGCTGAGAGACTTGCAGCATGCTCATGCCGCCGTCGAAGAGTTGGAGCCCGATGCCGACGAATTCCGGAATGATGTTGTTTGCGTCGAACGCAGCGCCGATGATGCGCACGGTGTTGCCCGCCGCCTGCCCCGCGCCGAGGTCGAAGGCCACACCCTTGTCGGAGAACTGCAGCCGCTCGATGCCGGTGAGAGTGTCGCTGCCGTCGGGGCCGGCGACGGTGGCGCCGCCTGCCCCGATGGTGTAGGCAGAGAGCTGGCCGCTGAAGACGGCGGTGTCCAGCCCTGCGCCGCCGTCGATCGTATCGTTGCCGGTGCTGCCCGTGAGTGTATCGTCACCGCCGGCGCCGGCCATCACGTCGTCCCCCGACGTACCGGAAAGATTGTTCGGCCCGTCGTCGCCCCCGATCACGTTGCTTTGTATCGTGCCGGTGGCCCCGGCGAAGTCGGTGGGCGAGTTGACGCCGATGACGCTGCTGCGATTAATCGAAGAGGTGCCGTCGGTCGGCAGCAAAGAATAGGTGACGATATCCGAACCGCTCCCATAGTTCACCGTTCCGCCGTTGATGAAAAGGAACCCGGACGGAATGATGAAGTCGGGCGTGACGAGGCCGAGGTTGGCGAAGCCCTGGGTTGCGAGCAGCACCGACGTGTTGGCAGTCATGGTGCTGGGCAGATTGCTCGGAAAGGTGTAGGTATTGGTAGCGCTCTCCAAGCTGTAGTAATAGCCGGCGGGAGGGGGAGGGGGAGCGCTCGTGCCGGCTTGGGTGACGGTGACCGTCTCTCCCTGCCAGAAGGATTCAAAGTTGATGTTGCCGATCACGAGCTCGATAAACTGAATGGTGCCGTCGGCGTTCGAATACAACTCGTTGATTCGATAAAGGTGGAAAGCCATTTGTTCTCCTCACGCGCCATGTCGCGTATGCATTGGTTCGAGCCTCGTCTCCTCTGGTAAACCGCTGCGGACGGCCGAATATTCCGGCTCAGCGGCCGGTTCTTTCCGGTCTCCCCGGCGTATATTGAAAAAACACCCCGATCACATGGGCGCGGTAGCTCTGCGGACCCGCACCGAGGAAAACCGCCGCGCCATCCGCGAGGACGAGCGGCAGCCCGTCGTAGTGCCAGTCCTTGAAGGTGGCGCGCTCGTAGCGGTGATAAAGGCGCAGCACCGTGTTCTTATTGAGCGCCAATTTGAGGCTCGTTTCAAGCGCTTGCTGGCGGAACAGGATATCGGGCATGCCGTCCCCGGCGGTGGCGGCCACGGCAGCTCCGCCGACGATCGCGCCGGGCGAGGCGAAGCTGTAACGCGTGCGATACGGCGAATAGAGGTAAGTGTAGCCGCTCTCCAGCACGGCCGCGTGGTTGAAGGCGTAGCGAAAACCGAGCCCCACGATGTGCGCGTCATCGCGCGATTCCTCGTCCCAGCGATTCGCGAGCGGATAAACCGCGCCGCCTGCATTGGGGTTGCCCGTGCTGAGCCCCGCGGGATCATCGCTGATGAGTGCCATGCGACTGCGCACGCGCTCGAATCCATAGTGGGCATAGGCCGATGCCCTGGGGCTCGGGAGCCAGCTCCATTCGAGATTGAAGATATATACCCGTTCGCCGAGCCGTCCGTACTGCGCGCCGTAATCGTTGTCGAGATAGCGGCCCGACACGGCGAGATCCATGTCCTTCGCCAGGAGGAAATTGACGCGGCCGTTTACGATCTGCTGCCTGCGGTCCGCGATGTCGTGCTTGCGAAGCTCGGCGAGCGTTGCCGGCGCACGGCTGAGAGAAACCGCCGAGTAGAAAAGCCGGTTGGGGTCGAACGCGTAGTTGTCGCCCGCGCGCCGCGCGTTCTCGTACGAAAGCCGCATCGTTGCCCACGGGATATCCCGATTGTTGATCGCCACGCGAACGCGGTCCTCAGCGGTCTCGCGGTACTCGCGCTGCTGGCCCTTGATGTCTTCCCGCTCGTAGCCGAGGACGAGGTTGGTGCGGCGCAGGAGCCGGTAGTCGCCCTCCACGCCGTAGTTGTCCTTGCGATACTCGAACGGGACGCTGCGGATCTGCACCCGCGAGTAACCGGGTACGATGTTGTTAATGGCGCCGTCGGTTCCGAGGTAACCGAACTGCCCCGTCAGCGGGTTGAATGCGGTGTAGCGTGTCTTGTTGTCTTCCTCGTAACGCCGCACCCGCGCCTGCAACGACAGATCCTGCAGCGGCGAGAACGAGGCGTTGAGATGCGCGAGGCGGGTATCGATCCGCGCGTTGGCGCTTTTCGTGCCCAGAGCATCAGCGGTGTTCCAGTTCGCGAGGTTGATGCCCGGCCCTCCACTCAGAACGCCGGAGTTCACGGTGGGTGGAATCAGGTCATCATCCTGCGTCATGCGGCTCCACGCCAGGCTGCCGGACAAGCGGCCCCGCAGCGGCAGCGCCGCGCTCGCATCGAGCTTCAGGTGGTGAAAGGCATTGTCCGGATAGAGATCCATGCGCCCGCGCTGCAAGACTGCGGCGTCGAAGAAGTCCACCGCCAAAGGATTCTCCCAAGTGAGCGTGCCGACGCCATTCCGGAAGAAAGATCCGGTGTAACCCAGGTTCATCTGGAGCGTATCGCCCGTCCACTGCACGCCCGCGAGCAGGTTGTGGGTCCGGTAGTCGATCGGCTCGATCGTTTCCACGGTCGGTATGCCCGGGAAAGAGGCTGCGCCGCCGAACGGGCGCGCGCCCTTTTTCCGGTCCTGGTGGTAGCCGGCGTAAATCCGCCACTCAGCACCCGGCGTCGCATCGAAGTCGAGTCCGGCGTTTTTCCGGATGAACCCGAGCGCAAAGGGACGCGCGGATTCGAGCGCCGCCGCGATCTGTGCAGGTGAATTGTTGCCGGGCACCAGTCCCGGGAGCAGCGTCAGATTCGCCGTGCCCGCACCCTGGAACACGGTGCGCGCCTGATCGGTGAACGCCCTGGGGATTTGACTGAAGTAGAGGTTCGCCTTGAAATCGCCATAGCGTCCCACCGTGGCGCGATAGTGCTGATCGTCCCGGCCCACTGCGCCGGCGGTGAAATCCAGGTAATGCGCCGTACCGGGTCGTTCCAGTGCGAGGTTGAGATAATTCAGCACGGCGCCGTCGCGATAGTCGCGATAGTCACGCAACCGCGCTGCGTTCCGCGAGGCATGTCCCGCGACGGCCCCGACTTCGGTGGAGAAGCGGTAGTTCCAGTCGCCCGCGAGCGGCATCGATTGCGGGATCTCGTACGGCCACTCGTAGAGGAAACCGCTCGGCATACGCGACGGGCCGGGAGCGAAGAGCGACATGCCGCGGCTGTCCCGTTCGGGTGCGGGATCGCCGCCTTTCCTGTTGAACGTGCTCCCTTGCGCGGCGCCTGCCCCAACTGCGGAGTCGGCAAGCGCCGCGGGGGTGAAGCACGCGAAAACGGCAACGAGCGCGACCGACCAACTCGATAATTGAGTGGAAGCCGCATCAACAATGCCATGGACGTTTACCCCTCGACTTCGATCCCGTTCGTCCCGAGCGTAGGCGCGAAGCGCCGAAGTCGAGGGATGAACGGGATCGAAGTTTATCCCGAGCGCAGTCGAGGGGCTCGGGGCGAACGCACTTTTGAAACGGCTTCTAGTCGTAATCGCGCCGCGTATCACGCCGGTCTGCCTAGCGCTGGAACCGCGCCCCGGAGGGGTGGTTCGACCCGTGAATCTGCGAGTGGCAGTTGCTGCAACTGCGATTTACCGCGCGCTCGTCGGGCCATGCGCCGCGCGGCAGATTGGAGCGCGTCAGCAGATTTGCGGGGTGCGAAATATTGGCGTGGCACTGCTGGCACAGGAATGGTCGCGCGACAACGAGGAGGCTTTCATGGCTCGAACCGTGCGCCGTGTGGCAGCTTAAGCAATCCCTGCGTACCGGTGCGTGCTCCCAGATGAACGGTCCACGTTTCTCGCTGTGGCACGCATAGCAGAGCTGGTTCACGGTGTCCGCTTTTATGAGCGGACGGGTGACCGAGCCGTGCGGATTGTGACAATCGCCGCAGGACATCCTGCCCTCGGGCAGCGGCATGTGCGAGCGCTTGCGAAACTCGGTGCGCTGCTGCTGATGGCAGGTGAAACAGGTCTCGCTGATGCTCCCCTTGGCGAGAAGCCCCGAGACGGAGAATTTCGCCATCGGGTTATGGCAGTCGCTGCAGCTCAGCTGGCTCGTCTGATGGACTGATCCCTGCCAGAAAATGCGCTGGCGGCCCTTGTGGCACTGGAGACACTGCGCGTTCTGAGTCTCCACGGGCGTGCCGCGGCGGTGCGTGAAAGCGATGATTGCGGTCTTGTCGGTGGCGTCCTGAAGATGCTTCGCGCCAGGTCCGTGGCACGCTTCGCAGCCTCGCGTGGCGAGGGCGTTCCCGGGATTCACCCGGAACACCTTCGCGTGGGCCGTGTGCGCCCAGTGCTCCTGCTCGAGCTTGTGGCAAGTGGCGCAGCGCGCCTCGCCGATGTAGCCTTCCTTATCTTGGGCGATCGCCAGCGCAGCGGTCGTAGCGGACAGCGCCAAGCCCGCAAGTATCAACAGAGCCCCTCGCGCCCAACCCGCAGTCCCATCAGCCAAGAAGTCCCTCCTCCAAAGGATCGAGCCCGAATCGGGATGCCGTCCGCGAATTACTTGCTCATTGTATCGATTTGCCGGGCTGGACTGGAAAGAAGAAGGCCGGGGCGGCCGTCAAACGAACTCCACCCCGCTGTTCTGCAGGCCCACGAGGTCGATATTGAGGGCGTTTGCCTCGGTATCGGCGGCGAACATCAAGAGTTCCGCCTGTGTCATGCTCCCGCCGCTGCCCACGAGCAGCCGGACATAGAAGTCGCGCTCGGCATCCGACGGAGACGCGCCCACCACGTTCTCATATACGGTGTTTACAAAGTCGAAATCGCTGTTCGAGCCCGCCAGGGACAGAAAGAGACTCGTGCCGAGCGCAAACTGACAAACATCAAGCATGCTCATGCCGCCGTCGAAGAGATCGAGGCCAATCCCGACGTATTCGGGAATGATGTTCTGCGCGCCGAAAGCCGCCCCGATGATTCTCACCGTATTGCCGGCCGCCTCCCCGGGACCGAGGTCGAGCGCGAGGTCCTTGTCCGCGAACCAGAGCCGTTCGATGTCGAGAAGGATATCGGTGCCATCGGGCCCCGAAATGATATGCCCGGGACCAATTAGAGTGAGGGTGTAAGCCTCGCGGTTGCCGGTGTGGATGGCTGTGTCAATCCCCGCGCCGCCGCTCAGCGTGTCATTGCCCGGTCCGCCGGCAAGGACATCGTCACCCAGGTCAGCGAACAGGAAATTGTCGGTGGCGTCACCAATCAGGACATCATCGAAGCTGCTTCCCCAGACATCCTCGATACTGACGAGGATATCGTTTCCGTCCGCCCCGCTCGCTGTGCCGGTGGCGAGATTCACCGTCACCGGCCCGGTTGCCTCGAAGTAGTCTGCAGCGTCATAGCCCGCACCGCCGTTCAGCGTGTCGTTGCCCCGCTGGCCGCGCAGAACGTTGTCACTAGCGTCACCGGTCAGGATGTCGTCGAAATCGCTTCCCCAGACGTCTTCGATACTGACGAGGATATCGTTTCCGTCCGCCCCGCTCGCTGTGCCGTTAGCGAGATTCACCGTAACGGGCCCCGTCGCCCAGAGGTAGTCCGCGACGTCATAGCCCGCACCGCCGTTCAGCGTGTCGTTGCCCAGTCTGCCGGCGAGGACGTCGTTACCGTCAAGACCATCGATGCTGTCGTCGGCTGAGGTGCCGGTCAGGCTATCGCCGTTCGCTGTGCCAACGATATTGGCCATGTTTTTCTGCGTCCAGAAATCGGAGGTTAAGCTGGTGATTGTAAACCACAACATCCCGGCAGACTCATGGTGACTTCACGCGCCTTGCCTTAATGGGACAGGGTACAGGTGGGAAACGGACTTAAGTTGTGATTGTCATCACATGACCGAACAAAGACAATTCCGCGTCCTGGGCGCGGGGCTTCAGGCCGTTCGAAGGTGTATCGGTGACGCCGGGACCGGTTCCCGATCATTTCTCATCGAGCGTCGCGATCCCGTCCCAAGGCGACGGCCAGCCTTCTTTTCTGAATTTCGCGATTCTCTGCAGAAACACCGCCGCGACCGGATCGGCCGGACATTTTTCCTTCAGCCGCCGCCACGATTGCTCTGCCGCCCTGAAGTCGCCCGCGCGGTAAGCGGCCAGCGCTTCCGCGTGCATCGCGATGAGCGCTTCATCGTCGCAGGGCGTATAAACGGTGATCCCGACGTGCTTGCCCTTGACCCGGACCGTGTCCACTTCCCTGAACCGGATGTGATTGTGTATCGCGCCGATCACGGCCTCGCTCGCGAGAATTTTCGTGCCATAAACCTTGTTGACTCCCTCCAGCCGTGACGCGAGATTGATGGCGTCCCCCATCGCCGTGTAATCGAAGCGGTTGCTGCCGCCCATGTTGCCGACGATGCAGGTGCCGCGATTGATGCCGACGCGCATTTTCAGCTGCGCCCCGGTTTCTTCAAAAATCTCGGCGCTCATGGCGTCCATTTTCTTCTGCATGGCGATGGCGGCCAGCACCGCGTCCTCCGACTGCTTGGCGTTCTCGATCGGCGCGCCCCAGAACGCCATGATTCCATCGCCGATGAACTTATCCAGCGTTCCCGAATGCTCGAGGATCGTGTCGGTCATTCCGGACAAATGTCGATTGATGACCGATGCGACCTGTTCGGGTTCGAGCCCTTCCGAAATCGTGGTGAACCCGGCAAGATCGGTGAAAAGGATCGTGATTTCGCGGCGCTCGCCGCCGAGCTTGAGCCGTTCGGGATGAGCGATCACCTCATCGACCACCGCCGGAGAGACATACATCGAAAACGCATTCCTCAGCTCCCGCCGCTGCCGCTGCTCCACGATGAATGCGACGACCCCCTGCGACAGGTAGATGAGCGCCCCGGTCATCATGGCGCCTGCCGCCGGCACCCACAGCTGCATGCGCGCGAAAACGCCGTATTCGAGCCCTGCCAAAAGCCCCACCGACAGCGTGAGCGCGATGCCATTGCGCAGCGGGTGCCATTTGCGCATGAACAACATGCCGGCGAGAACGGCTGTCAGCCACGCCCCGGTCGCCCAGTCATCCGGCGCCTCGCGCAAGACCTCGCCCCCGACCATGTTCGCGACGAGATTGGCATGGACCTCGACACGCGGCATGAACTCCCTCGTCTTGTAGAAAAACGGGGTCTGGTACATCTCCGCCTGTGCCGCCCCCACGTCGCCGATCACGTTCAGGTTGCGCCCCACCAGCACGATGTTGTCCTTGAAAAATTCCTTCCAGTGGCCGGGAAGGTGCTTGGCCGGATCGAGTACGTGGTGGTAGGGGACGTAGGTGAAGGTGTGCGGTCCGCCGGCGTAGCGGATGCGCATGTCCTCGTCCGCGTCCATGATTGCGGCCACGCCGGGATGCACTTTGTCGAATTCGTGCACCACGGCGCGCCAGAATGCGTCGTTCACTGTGGGAACGCGTCGCAGCACCGCATCACCGTCGACCTCCAGGGACGAATAACCCTGCTGCGCGCCCGCGATCAGAAGCATCGGATGGGGATCGACGCGGTACCACTGGCGCACCGCCGCGTCTTCGCGAAACGAAAGATCGGAGGCGAGCACCACCCGGCGAAAACGCTGGATGGCTGCCATGAAAACGTCGTCCTCCTCTTTGCTGCCTTCTTCCGGAAACGTGATGTCGAAGGCGACCACCGCGACGCGCGCCTCTCTCAGGTTGTCGAGGAGCCTGGCGTGATGGCGGCGCGCGAGCGGCCAGGAGGTTTTGAGTTCGCTGAATGTCGCCTCGTCGATGCCGATGATCGTGATCGGCAGGTTTACCTGCTTCGGGGCGCTGTGCACGACGAGAAAATCGAACAGCTTCAATTCGACATGGCGCCAGAGCGTCGTCTGAATGAGCAGCCAGCCGAGGAGCGCCGCAGCCAGACTTACGGCTATCGGGTCAGCCAGCCTGGAAAGATAGTCTCGAATCGGGCGCGCGAGCGCCATGGAACGCGGGAGTTTCAGAAGCGATACACCGCTTGGAAGAGAACGACCGGGTCACGATAAATCGAGGATTGCTTGTCGGAGTGAATGTGGTCGATCACGCCGGCCAACGACCAGCGCTTGTCCTCGCTTTCCCAGTAAGCCTGCAGCCCGAACGCCCAGCCCGCCGACAAGGGCTCGAGATTCGCCTCGTCGCGGTAACGGCTGCTGCGATAGGTCGCCGTGGGACCCACGATCCAGCGCGCGTACGGTTGCCAGTTGAGCGCGAAATTGACGTAGTGCTTGGGATGGAATGGGATCGCCCGATCCTGGAAAGCCAGCGTCTTATTCTCGGTGTCGCTGTAAATATAGCGCGCCGCCGCCGTGATGGTTCGCGACACCAGCCGGTTCACGGCAATGCCAAACTGATTGATGCGTCCTGCGCCAAACTCCGGCGTGTCCTCGAGGAACTCCTGGCGCACCGCATAAACCCGCTTGCGCGTTCTCAGTCGTTCAAGATCGATCAGCTGCAGGTCTGAAACGATTCCCGCGCCGCCGGCGGTGGGATTGGTGACATCCTTGATATCCACGAACCATTGGGCGAAGGTCACCGCGCCGGGCTGCATTTCATGCTGGAAGCGCAACCGTTTCAGCCGCCCGCCGGCCGTTTCGATCTGGTCGTCGATCGGGATGCCAACCGTGTCGACCGGGGCGAGCGTACTGACACTCGGCGGTTTTCTCCATACCTGCGCGGCGAGCCGTACGGTATGGCCGAGCGCGGGACGCCACTTGATGCCGAGGCGCGGGTTCAACTCGCGATCGGTGTTTTCGCCCGACAAGACGAGGGAAGGCACCACGAGCGCTCCCAGCACCTGCGTCTGCTGGGTCACGAAGCTGGTCTTGACGTCCTGGTAAAAGAGATCCACTTGCGCATCGGCGACGTTCGACAGTGCGAACCGATTGGAAAGATAGGCACCGCCGGACTCCACCCGATTGTCCTGATTGAGCTGCGTGCGCAACGACGGGAAAACCGGCGAAGTGGTAGGGAACTCGAAATCGAGGAAGAAGGGTTTCTTTTCCTTGGCGTATTCGACGCCCCAGCTCAATTGCCACGCGGGCGTCACGTCGAAGGTCTGCCGCCACTGCACGTCGTGCTGGGATTGATCGGGGTTAAAGGCATTGAGGCGGCCGTCCGGCGTGAACGTGAGGACGCTGCCGAGCGCGCTCGCGTTCAGCGTGTCTGCGGACGCCTGCGAGACGAAGGCGCCGGACACCGGTGTTTTCTCGGACCCGTCGCCGAGCTTGAGCCAGGCATGATTGGTGGGGCTGAACTTGTAGTTGAGTCCGACATCGACGCGCCGCGAGTCGAGCTTGAACGTGTCGTTGGTCAGCCCGCTCGCCCGATCGGCGAAGTGGCCGTCGTACGAGGTGCGGTTGGCGAAGGCAAAAACGCCGAGCTCGTGCGTTGGCTTTGCGCCGAGCCCCACGGTCAGGTTGTCGCCGCGCGCGCGCAGGCGCCCGTCGGCGTCGGTGCGGTTGATGGTCGAGTCGCCGTCCGTTTTGTCGAAGGACAGGAAGTACGAGAAAGGCCGCACCGCAACGCTGTAACCGTTGACCGAAGCATTGACACCCAGCTCGGTGAAGTAGTCGCGATTTGCCTTTGCTTCCACGCTCCCGTAATGGCCCGGCACGGGAACGAGCGAACTGAAGCGGTTGGAGGCGCCGAAGACACTCGGGTCGGACAGGAATCCCTTGAAGAGCTCCGAGTTCTTGTTGAAGGTGCCGGAGAAGCGATCGGCGAGGAACAGGTGACTGCCGGCCCAGTACGGACTGTAGGAATCGTAGGCGTAGGCCTGCGACCATTCTTCCATTCCGAAGGCGGCGAGCGCGCTGCCTACATTGGCGTTGCCCTTCTGGTCGGTCAGCACCTGATTCAGCGATTTCAGGAAGGGCATGCGCGCCTGTGCCGCGCGCGCCGCATCGATCGCCCGCCCCAGCTCGAGCGCGTCGAAATAAACGAGACTCGATATGAGGTGCGGCAGCGGGTCCTTGTCGTCGAGCGTGGACGCCTTCTGGAAGGCCTCGAGCGCGCGGCCCCGGTCCTCCAGCTGGTAGTACGCGACCCCGGTGAAAAGCCAGGCGCGGGCGTAGCGCGGCTCGATCACGCCTGCCTTGAGGAAGGATTCGAGCGCGGCGTCGGTTTCGCCGCGCTTCAATTGCAGCACGCCAAGCCCGGTGAGCGCGACGTAATCGTCCGGGTGCTGCGCGAGCGCTTCGCGAAAGGCTTCGTCTGCCGCCAAGAACTCGTTTGAAAAGGTTTCGAGCGTAGCAAGCTCGCCGCGATAGCCGGGCCCGTCCGGCCGCAGCGCAAGGGCCCGCTGCAGCGCTTCGCGTGCCGCTTTGACATACTCGCGCTCGGTCTCCACTCTGCCGATGACATACCACGCTTCGGGGTTTTTGGCGTCGATCTGGAGCGCTTTCTGCGCCGCGCGTCTTGTTCCTTCCGCGTCACCCTGCAGGCGCGCCAGTTCGGCATGGCTCAGCAGGACTTCGACGTGATTCGGGTGTTTCTGCGCAGCGTTCTTCAATACGCGTTCGGCATCGGATATCCGGCCGGCGATCAGGAGGGCACGGGCGAGGAGCGCGGAGGCCATGGGGTCGCCTCGGCCGTCAGCGGCGTGCGGGGAGAGCAGCGCGATCGCTTTCGCCGGTTCGCCCAGGAAAAGGCTGAGATCGGCGAGCAGCAGATCCGCCGGCAGCCGCGGCAATGTCTTGTCCTTCATGAGCGCATCCAAGGCCGGCGTGTACTCCTGGGCTTCGATGTTCTTCACGATCGCTTCCAGCACGCCGCGCACATCCTGGACCCAGCGGCGCGGTTGCGGGCGATACGCGGTCACCCACTGCACGCGCTCGGCGGCGGTGCTCAGGAAAATCTTCACCGGCGCCTTGCCGACCTCGGCGGTCGCCTGTTCGTTGGGTCCGAGGCTGACCCGTCCGAAGTCGTTGCTCACGTCCGCCTCGCCGGACAGTACGGTAACGGTAGTCTTGTCGTCATCCCCAACTGCCACTTCCCAGTCGGTGCCGCGGATCCCGATCGTCGCGCTCTTCGTCGTCACTCTTACCGGGGTAGCGCCAAGCGCCACGGTCACACCGTAAAGCACACTCTTGAACTGAGACCAGATCCGGCCCCGCTGCAGGTCAAGAGACGTTTGGCTCTGCGACCACCCGCGGCCCTGCTGGAGATCCAATCGCGTTGTTTGTGCGGAGGCTCCGATCGACTTGATGTTCAATATGCTTAACTGGTTAAGCCGGACCTGGGTGTTGTCCTTCAGCAGCAACGCCATCTGGCTCATCTCGCGGGTGCGCACGAACCATCCCGCCCGCAATTTCTGCTTGATGGTGGCCGGCTTCCAGTCGGCGTCCGCCGTCTCCCTGGAGTCGCCTTTGCCGATCAGCGAAACGACTTCCGCGTCGTCGGCGCGCGCAGCAAGCGGCTGTACGATAGCGAGCAGCACGATCGTCGCCACAAAAAGCACGCGCGCGGGCGTTGGATTGCCGCGCGCAACAGCGTTGTGGCTTTTCCTTCCGGCCAGCGCGTTATTTCCTGATGCGCCCGAATGCCATACCCAACTCTTCACCGGCGCCACCTCCCAGTATTGTTGTGGTTCCTGCGCCCTCGACTTAGCCATAAGAAGCAAGCGGAGGCGTTCTCACGCCGAGCCGCCTGCTTCTGAATCCATATGTTATTCGCATTGCCGCCCAACAGTCTATCGACTGCGCCGCGGACAGGAGCGACCGCCAGAAGCGGGGGGGGTGGTAGGGGACACAGAGGCCGGAATGACTACACGAACTCCACCCCGGTCTGCTGGAGCCCTACGAGATTGATGTTCTGCGCGTTGATGTCTGAATTTACTGCAATCTCCAGTAACTGCGCCTGCGTCATTGTCCCGCCGCTGCCCTGCAAGAGCCCGACATAGAAGTCGCGCTCGCCCGTCGAGGGCAGTGCCCCGACCAGGTTCTGATATACGGTGTTCACGAAGGCCTCGTTGGTCGGAGAACCCATGGCGCCGATCACCAGCTGACACACCGCGAGCACGGTCATACCGGAGTCAAAGAGACTCAGCCCGATGCCGACATAGTCTGGATGCTGTTGAATAGTGGGCGCATCAAACGCCGCGCCGATGATTCTCACCGTATTGCAGGCGGCCTGTCCCGAGCCGAGATCTAGCGCGAGCTTTTGGTCCGAGAACTGCAAGCGCTCGATGTTGGAAACCGTATCGACCCCGTCAGCTCCAGAGACGATGTAGCCGGATACGGCGTTGGTGATCGTATAGGCTGAGCGATTGCCGCTGAAGACCGCCGTGTCGGTGCCCGAACCGCCGTCCAAAGTATCGTTGCCCTTGCCGCCAATCAGTTTGTCGTTGCCGGCCCCGCCGCTCAGCGTATCGCTGCCGTCCAGCCCGCTAAGTTCGTTATTGAGCTCGTTGCCGGTAACCACGTTCGCGAGCGCGTTCCCTTTGGCCGATATCCCGCCCTCCGCTCCGGCGGCGCTTGCCAGCGTAACGTTCTCGACGCCGGCAATATTTTCCAGGGAGTAACTTATTGCCGCGATCACGGTATCGATGACGCCGTCGACCAGCGTCGAATCGGGTGGCCCGAACGGGAATGGAACATCACGACCAGCGATCGCCAAGGCGGTGCCGGCGCTCCCCGCGGTGTTTTCCGTCACGACGTCCTTGGGATTGTCGACAAAATAGGTGTCCGCGCCGTCACCGCCCTGCATCGTATCGGCGCCCGGTCCTCCGTTAAGGCTGTCGTTGCCCGCGCCGCCGTACAGGAAGTCCCTTGAGTCGCTCCCTACCAGGCTGTCCGCGCTGTCCCCCCCGGTGGCGAACTGCGAGATGTTGTCGAGCGAAAGACTCGAAAACGAGACGTTCTGGAGCCAGAGGACGGCCTCATAGTCAAAGTCGTTGTAGTATGCGGTATCCGGGTCATATCCTAGCGCGGTGTCCGACTCCACCTGAAAAAACTGGAAGAAACCGTAGAGTGGATCGAACAGATCCTGACCGATGTAATACCCCGAATAAACAATGTCCGCCAGCAGCGCGCCGAAGTTGATGAGATCGCCTCCCGGCCCGGTCTGAAAGTCGGTGACGATCGGGGCAATCGCGACCGAAAATCCGTCGGTGATGAATACCGGGAGGTACTCATCCCGACCGGCGCCTCCGGTAATGGTGCTGGGGCCGACCAATTCAAGATCGGTGACAAGAAAGAAATCCGCGCCGTCTCCTCCTTCCAGCCGGTTTGCCCCCGCGTCGTCGTAAAGCTGGTCATTGCCAGGGCCGCCGATAAGCGTGTCGTTCCCCAGCCCGCCGTTCAGCAGGTCATCCCCAGCGCCGCCCGTTAGGCTGTCGTTGCCGCCATAGCCTGCCAGCTGATCGTGACCCGAGCCGCCGACGAGCGTGTTGGGGCCTTCATCATTTACCGTGCCGATGGCGTTGTCGCCGTTCAGCAGCACGCTGCCGTCTGCGAATGTGAAATTGGTCTGGGTAAAGACGCGCTGATCGGGTAGATCGAGCAGCAGCACCGCCTGGTACCAATCAGTGACGACAAAGCCGGAAATCAGGAAGAACGGATCGAAGTAGAAAAACCCGGTGATCTGTGCCGCGGAGATACTTGGGTCGTCGAAATGCAGGATGTCGGTCGCGGGATCGAAATCCTCGATGACATCGACTTCCAAGAGCTGGGACCAAAGATAAGTGGCCACAATAAACTTCCTAACCGTTGATTGCGATCAGCGCCGCACGACCCGTCCCCATTCGGAGAGTTTTTTTGCAATGCTCCAATGCAGTATCCCCCCACCGGTAGCCCGTGCGCAACCGTCCTTTGGTCGCGGGAGCGCAATCTTTGCACCGGATTGACAAAACGCAAGTCGTTCCCGGGAAACCTGCCCTCGAATGCTTTAATCGGGGGGCGGGAACCCATCGGGCGCCTCATCTTGCGTGACGCGTCAAACGAACTCCACGCCGCTCTGCTGAAGCCCCACGAGATCGATGTTCTGCGCGTTCGCCGCGGCGTTTGCGGCGAGCATCAAAAGCTCCGCTTGCGTCATGGTGCCGCCGCTGCCCTGCAACAGCCTGACATAAAAATCGCGCTCGGCGTCCGAGGGCACGACACCCACTACGTTCTCGTAGACCGTGCTCACGAAGTCGACGTCGCTGCTCGATCCCGCGAGCGAGAGGTAGAGCGGCGTGCCCAGCGCCAGCCCACAAACTTCGAGCATGCGCATGCCGCCGTCAAAAAGATCGAGCCCGATGCCGACATACTCCGGAAGGAGATTGTTTGCACCGAACGCCGCGCCGATGATTCTGACCGTATCGCCGGCGGCTTCCCCGGAAGCCAGATCGAAGGCGAGACGCTTGTCCGAGAATTGAAAGCGTTCGATGCTGGCAAGCGTATCGCTGCCCTCGGGTCCCGAGACGCTGAACTGCGGTGCTGTGCCGCTCACCGTATAGGCCGCGCGCGTGCTGCTGTAGACCGCCGTATCAGCGCCCGCGCCGCCGTCGAGCGTGTCGTTGCCGGCAAGACCGGTGAGCGTATTGTTCAGCTCATTGCCCGTGAGCACGTTATCGAGTTCGTTGCCGGTCGCTTCGGCGGGAAGCGCGCCGCTTTCGATGGCGGTGGCATCGCTCGAAAGCGTCAAATTCTCCACGTACAGCACCTGCTCCAGGCTGTAATTGACCGCCGCCACCACCGTGTCCGTGATGCCTTCGAGCCCCGCGAGGATGACGTCCGTCAGAAGACTCGCGGCGGCCGGCGCATTGGAAGTTTCGACCACCACGTCGTTCGCGTTATCGACGTAATAAACATCATCGCCGCTGCCGCCGCGCAGCGTGTCCCTGCCGCGCGCCCCGTCCAGGGTGTCGCTGCCGCCCAGTCCATAGAGGTTGTCGTCGCTCGCCTTGCCGGAGAGGGCGTCGCTCACGCCCTCTTCGCCGAAAAAGAAGTCGCGCTGGACGACGAGCGTCCCGGATTGAACGAGGAGCGTCGCGGTTCCCTGGGTGTAGACCTGGTAGGTATCGACGCCGATCGTCTTATCCACGCCCTGCGTCCATCCGCTGGTGACGACGATGTCATCGGGGTCACCCTCGATGCGCAGCACGTCGGTCGTGGATGAAAGCGCGAGCACGTCGGAGAGGGCCGCCTGCAAGACATTGGGTCCGGTTCCGGTGAGGTCGATGACTTCGATGTCCTGGAGCAACGTATCCCTGATGCGCGTGAGATCGACGACCACATCAGCGCCGTCGATGAGCAGGGTGTCCTCACCCGTCCCGCCGTCTGCGCCTGCGTCAGCCGCGTCGAAAACCAGGGTATCGTCGCCTGCGCCGCCGGAAAGCCGGTCCGCACCGCCGCCGCCATCGAGCCGGTCGCGGCCGCCGTTGCCTTCCAGCGTTTCGGTGGCGTTGCCGCCGATGAAGACGTCGCCCAGCTCGCCGCCTGACAGCGTCGCGTCGCCGGTATCCGCGCCGACAATAAACAACCCCGAATAAGTGATGACATCCTCGTGCACCAGCAGGACGGCGCCGTCCTGCGTGTAGCTGTGGTAGAGCTCGCCCGCGATAACCTGGTCGGCCCCCGGACTCCATCCGAGGCCGCTATGGACGTGTGATCGGCTGCCGCCATCGATGATCAACGTGTCGGTGGTGGAGGAGAGCGCGAGGACGGCACTCGGGCTCACCCGGAGGACGCCCTTGGTCAGGTCGATGACCTCGATGTCGGTAAGCGTGGTGGTGGCGGTGGCGAGATTGAGGAAACCCTGCATGCGCAGCGTGTCGATGCCCGCTCCGCCATCCGCAGCGGCATCGAGCGGGTCGTAGTGCAGGATGTCATGGCCGTCGGCCCCGCTCAGTGTGTCCGCGCCGTCGCCGCCATGGATTTCATCGTCGCCCGCTCCGCCATCCACGCTGTCTGCGCCATTTCCGCCCAGGATGAGATCGTCCCCGGCTCCTCCAAACACGGTGTCGGCGCCGTCGAGGGCGACGATGACGTCGCCGAGCGCACTGCCGGTGATGGAGTCAGCGCCTGAAGTGCCGGAAATCGTAAGTCCCAGGTAAGCGGAAATGCTCGTATCGATGAGCAGCGTCGCGGTGTCCTGGGTGTAGGTGTCGTAGGCGTTTGTCCCGATGACCTGGATCGAGCCCAGCGTCCAGCCGCCCCCGATGTGGACCGTGTCGCCGCGGTTGCCGTCGATGCGCAGTGTGTCGGTGGTCGAGGAGAGCGCGAGCACATCGGACAGCGCGGCTTCCAACGTGTTGTCGCCGCTGCCGGTGAGATCAATCACCTCGATGTCCGTTATCACCGCATCATCGATCTGCCTCAGATTGAGGAAAACGTCGCTGCCCTCGATGCGCAGCGTATCGATATCCGCTTCCCCCTGCACGCTGGCGTCGGTGGCATCGTAGAACAGCGTGTCACTGCCGGCCCCGCCGGCGAGGGTGTCCGCGCCGCCGCCGCCATCGAGCGTGTCGTTGCCGCCGCCCCCTGCGAGGCTGTCGCTGCCCGCGCCGCCCCACAGCCGGTCCTGCCCCGGCCCGCCGTTCAATGTGTCGTTGCCGCCGGCGCCGAACAGTTGATCGCTGCCGGCACTGGCCGTCAGGGCATTGGCCTGATCGTCGCCAGCCGTGCCGGTGCCATTGTCCCCGTAGAGCAGGACGCTGCCGTTTATGAACGTGACATTGGAGGAGGTGAGCTTCGCCGGTGCGATATGCAGCGCAATGGTCTTGCCGCCGTAGCTGAACAGCGACACGGAACTCGCCGGAGCGGTCGTCTCGACGAACGCGGCGGAGATGCCGGGATCATCGAAGCGCAGCTCGTCAACTGCCGGATCGAATTCCTCGATCAGTTCGCCGTTGGCGAGCGCGGACCAGAGATAGACGGCCATGAAGGAACGGGTTGTGCAGGGTTATCGATGCCGCCTGTTTCGCGATGCCATACGCATTCCAGCCGTGCCAATGACTGCCATCAGTTTGCACCAATTGGCGGGAATCGCGCAAACCGCAGACTGGTGGGAAGGGAGCTTGCCCCCGAGACGAGAGGCGATAGCGTCTTCCTCAAACGAACTCCACCCCGGTGTTCTGCAGGCCCACGAGGTCGATGTTCTGCTCGTTCACCATGGCATTGGAGGCGAGCACCAGCAGCTCCGCCTGCGTCATGGTGCCGCCGCTGCCCTGCAACAGCCCCACGTAGAAGTCGCGCTCCCCGTCCGAGGGCAGCACCCCCACCACGTTCTGGTAGACCGTGGTCACGAAGCCCGTATTGCTCAAGCCCAGGATCCCCACCACCAGCTCACACAC
>JACQOK010000476.1 GCA_016202565.1 Betaproteobacteria bacterium
AAAGACGCCGAGATAGGTTGGGAAATACCCCGGCCCCATGCGCATCGCCGAACCCATCGGATAGTCGCGTGACACGACGATGCTGAGTATCCCGAAACCGATGAACATCAGCCCGGCCCAGAAGTCTTCCTGGTTCCTGATCTTGAACTGCACGGTCGTTCCCCTCCTTGTTGGCGGACTTGGTCGCACGCCCCCGTCTCAATGGCTATACGAGCTGTCGAACCGGACTGTTATCGCGCAGCTTGTTCCGGCGTGACGGCAGAGGCGTCAGGGGCGTAAGCGTAACGGTGCAACCTTATGCAGAGCTGTAACGAAACTTGCAGGAAGCTTAAAAAGGGCCATTTGGGATCAGTTGCCCGTCAGAGCATTTGCTGCCGATTTTCTTGTGCCGTCGTCGGCATCTGTCCCATGCTGGCCAAGCGCCGAGGGATACCCGCTTTTAATCTGAGTGACTTTTGCGTGACTTTGTTGAATGCAGTTGCACGCTCTACGAACCAGTGGGTCGTGGGTTCAAATCCTGCCGGGGGCACCGTATACAAGGGCTTGCGGCGTCGCAGCCCCTTTTTGTTTGTGCGCCCGTGCCGGGCGCACATCGGGATAGGGGCGGTCAGTGTACCTGACCGATCCCCTCCCACACCACCCGGCATGCGGGTCCGCACCGGGCGGTTCGAGGAGTTGAGGTCATGAGAGACAGGGCAGGCCAAGTTTGTCGAAGTAAGCTATGGTCAGCACCCGTTTGATGTCACCATCGCTGTTCCGCCACCAGCAGCGGGAGTTTCCCCCGACACGCTTTGCCACGTGCGCGGCTGCGCCCAGGTTGCAAAGTTCCCGGTATATCGTGCTCCCCCGTCGCCAGTGCTTGAGTTGGATCGCCCGCAGCCGATGCCGCAGCCATTCATCCAGCGTGCGCCAGATGCCCGGCGTTTGCGCCAGCCCGAAGTAGGCTTTCCATCCCAGCAGGTAAGGCCGCAGACGTGCGATGACCTCCGCCATGCTGCGCCCGCCCGAGCGTCGGGTCAGTTGCCGCACCCGTTGCTTGAACGTCGCCATTGGCTTGGCAGCCACCTTGCGCTTGACGCCTCCCTTGGCAGCCCAGAAGCTGTACCCCAGAAACTTGCGCCCCATGACGCTGGCCACCGCGCTCTTGGTCTCATTGACCTTGAGCCGTAGCTTGGCATAGCACCGCCGCAACAGCGCCATCACCCGCGCGCCCGCCTTGCGACTGCGCACATAGACATTGCAGTCGTCGGCATAGCGCGCAAAGCAATGGCCGCGCCGCTCCAATTCCTTATCCACTTCGTCCAGCAACACGTTGGCCAAGAGCGGCGACAGCGGGCCGCCTTGCGGCGTGCCCTGATACCGCTCCTGCACCACGCCATCGCTCATGATGCCGCTGTTCAGATACGCCCGAATCAGCCGCATGATCCCGGCGTCGTCGATGCGCTTCCGTAGGCGGTCAATAAGGATGTCGTGATTGACCCGGTCAAAGAACTTCTCCAGATCGACATCCACTACGATGCTCCGCCCAGACTGGACATAGCCGTGCGCGGCCAAAACCGCATCCTGCGCCCGTCGGCCCGGTCGAAATCCGTAGCTGTGTTTGCTGAAGGTGGGATCGAGTTTCGGTTGCAGCACTTGCAGCAGCGCTTGCTGAATCAGCCGATCCGTCACCGTCGGAATGCCCAGCTCGCGCTCGCCACCGTCCGGCTTCGGGATCGTTACCCGTCGTACCGGACGGGGCCGGTACCTCCCCCGCAGCAGTTGTTCGCGTATCGTCGGCCACGCAGTCACCAGATGGCGGCCGGTCTGTTCAATGTCCAGCCCGTCCACGCCCGCCGCGCCTTTGTTGGCTTTGACCCGTTTCCACGCTTGCCGCAGGTTCTCTCTCGTCAGTGCCGCCATGAGCAGCCCTGACCCTGTGCTCTCGGTGTCGTGTCGCGGGTTGTTCGCTTCGTCACTGACCGGATCGCGCCCGGCTTCACCTGGCGCTACGCCCGCCCGCTCCGCTGGCGCGGACTTCTGACGCATTGCGTTCAACATCGACATGGCCTTGAACACTTCTCCTCGTTCGGCCCTTCGCCCCTTAC
>JACQOK010000477.1 GCA_016202565.1 Betaproteobacteria bacterium
ACCACAGGGTTTGCGCGAAGGCATTGAGCGCGTTCATCCCGCCCAATTCGCGGTTGTCGCGCACATACGCTTCCACCGGATGGCCGTAGCGGCGCAGCAGTTCGATCTCGGCATCGACGACCGCGTCTTCGCCGCCCGGAAGCTGGTAGCGGTTGTGCACGACCAGGATGCGCAGCCTGCTCATCGCTTCGGTCCCGGTGACGACTGATCGGCAAGGCTCGCCAGCGGCGTTCCGCTCAACGCCTGCGCGCCGCGTATCTTGAACCGTGACGCCAGCGCCATCACCTGCGTCCAGTCCGGGTTCGGCTGCCGCCCCTCCAGCGCGTCGGCGAGCGGCTGCGGGACCGCGGCCGATTCGTTCCACGAGTTCGCATCCTGGCCGGAGGCCGTGCGCCACGCGTCCAGGCCCTTGCGGATCGGGTTTTCGCGCGAACCCCAGCCGATGGAAAACCCCGGCGGTTCCTGCGCGCTCACGTAGAGGTTGTAATCCGCCGCGTTGTCGAGCAGCCCCACCGGCAGCACGAGCGAGCTGCGGCCGTTCCACGCGACGATGTTGCCGAGCACGCGGTTGGCGCGCGGCGCAAGCTCGGGTTTGTTCCGGCTCCGGCCCTCGTCGATGACGGCGATGCCCTCGTAGCCGTTCTTCACCACCAGGTTGTACGCGACGACGGAATCGGAGCTGTGCGGCAGATAGATGCCGCGCTGGCGGTTGCCGAAGACGTAATTGTTGTAGATGTAACCCTTCTGGCTCGCCTCGTAGTGGATGCCGAAGCCGGCGTTGTACGCCGCCACGTTGTCGTGAACGCGGTTGTTGCTGTTCATCCAGTCGAACCAGATGCCGTCGCCGCGATTGCCGAGCGCGCGATGCCCGCTCACTTCCGAGTCGCGCAATCCCCCTTCACCGACGAACTTCGCGCCGCCCGCCTCCCACCACTTGTTGAAGCCGCGCGTGTTGTTGTGGCTCGTTTCGTTGCCGGTCAGCCGGTTGGCGCGCCCGCGCACCTTCATGCCGAGCTGCCCGCAGTGGTTGGCCTTGCTGTTGCGGATGATGTTTCCATCGCCGGTGATGTCGAACCCCGCACCGTCGGCGTGGCTCACATCGAGTTCCTCGAGCACGTTGCGGTCGCTCTGCCAGAGGTGAATCGCCCCGGTCTGATTCACCGCGCTGGTATTGGCGTGCTGGAAGTTGAGCTTCTTCAGCGTCACGTTCTGCACGCCCTTGCCGAACACGAGGTGCGGCCGGACGCTTGCTTCGACCGTGTGCCCGTCGAGCGCAGCGAGCGGCACCTTGATGTAGAGGCTTTGCGCGGCCGCGTCGTAATGGAAGCTCATGTCCGTCATCTGCTCGCGGCCGCCGGCCACGCGTCCCGGCCAGATGCCGCCCTGTGTCGCATGGAGCTTCGCCAGCGGATGGCCCGCTTTCTCGGGATAGCCCCCCAGGATCGTGCCGCCGACCTGCTGCAGCGCGACGCCGTCGACGAAGACCTGCTGGCTATTCGCCTTCCACGCGCGCTTCACAAACAAGCCGCGCTCGACCGGCTCCCATCCGGTGACGACGTCGGAGCCCTTGATCAGCACCTCGCCATTGCCGGCGGGCTGGATCACGGTGGGCGCGCCCGACCAGGCGATCTCGGGAAAAATCAGCGCTTCACGGTAGATGCCCGCCGCGATATTGAGCGTGTCGCCGGGCTTGAGCTGCTTCATCGCGTAGCCGAGCGTTCGATACGGCCGTTGCGCGCTGCCGTCGCTGGCGTCCTGCGCGGCGGAATGGGCCGGATCGACATGGCGCACGGCGGCGGTCACGGCGCCCGGGGCAAACCCTGCGATCAGCACCAATGCCGGAAGCAGTCTCTTCATCCCACTCCCCGTTCCACGGGTGGCTGAATGCCGTATTGATGCACCGGGCGACCCGCCCGCAAGGCGAGATACAGGCGCTCCATGCGCGCCGCCTGCCGCGGCCACGAAAAGTGTTCGTGCACCCGGCGCACGCCGGCCGCCCCCATCGCCTGCATCCGGGCGGGCTCTTGCGCCAGCTTGTCGAGCGCCTGTATCAGTCCCGCCACCACTTCCCGCGGCTCCCGCGCGGGCACGCGAAAGCCGCACGAAGCATCGACGAGCAGCGCCGGCCCGCCGACGTTGAGACAAACCACGGGCAGTCCGCACGAGAGCGCTTCCAGCACGGCGTTGCCGCTCGAATCGTGCAGGCTCGGAAAGAGAAACACGTCGTGGCGCGGATAGGCCCGCATCACCATCGCGCGCTCGAGCCACGGTATCCAGGTCACGGTGTCGGCAAGCCCGAGCCGGTGCGCGAGGCGGCGCAGCCACCGCTCGTCGGACCCGCTGCCGATAATGGTCAGCCGCGCGGCCGGGTGCGTTTCGCTGAACTTCGCGAACGCCATCAGGCCCAGGTGCAACCCTTTCCAGTAGACGAGGCGTCCCACGTACAGCACCTGGAAGCAGCCGTCCGTGCGTTCGCGCTGGCACGTCGGCGGCGGGTCGTCGGTGCCGACTTCCACCTGCACCAGGCACTTGTCGCGGTATTTCTCCGGGATGCGGGCCAGTGTTTCGTGCGTCTTGCACAGCGTTGCGACCGAGCGCCGATAAACGGCCATCATCAATGGATCGAGGCGCACCGCCCAGTTGGCGAAATCGCGCACGAGATCGATGAGATAGCCGCGCAGCGGGAACGTCCCGCGCAGTTGCCGGGGCGCCGTCTCGCCACCGCCGACCGGACCGAAGATGAACGGCACGTCGAGAAACGCCATGAACGAGGGATGACGGAAGACACCGAACGTGATGTGATGGACGAGATCGAAGCGAAGCTCGCGGGTGAGGCGCCGCGCGAGCTGATAAGCGCCCCACTGCCACAACACGTAATAGAGGCGCACCCCGCGTCCGCGGCGCTTCCACCAGCGCGCCCACGCCGGCAGATCGTAGTACACGAAGCGCAGGTTCGGAACCGGCTCGTCCGCGAGCGCGCCCTCGATCGCACCGCGGTTGTTGGCCCGGGTGAATACCCACACGTCGTGGCCGGCGCGTGCGAGCGCGATGGCCCAGTTCCAGCCGATGCCCGGCTCCGAGCCCTGGTGCGGCTCGCACGCATAGGCTGAGAGCAGGATGCGCAGGCTGCGCCGCGCAGCGCCGACCCGCTCGGGGCGAAGCGAAGTCATGTCGTTCCCATCCATGCAGAACGTTCTTCCATGAGCCGCCAGTAACTCCTGATCACCGGATCCGCCTGGTCGACGCACTGGTTGGCCAGGCAATAATGGGCGATCACTTCGAGCAGATACGCCAATGCGAGCGCCGCGACCACCCGCGTGCGCCAGCTCCATTCGGGATAGAGCTGCCGCGCCAGTGCCGCCGCCCGGCGGATGGCCGCCGCGAGGAACCGGATGCTGATCGCGCGACCGGATACCGCGCGCGGCATGAGCAGGAAATTGAAAACATCGGCGAGCGGATTGGCGCCGGTGCGGGCATATTCCCAGTCGAAAACGAAGATGCCCTGCCGGTGCACCCGGATGTTCCACGGCGCAAAATCCCCCTGCGCAATGACGAACGGTCCGCACCAGCCGGCGAGGTGCAGCACGCAGTCGTCGAGCGCTTCCCGCAGCGCCGTCAGCGCCTCACGGGGCGCACACGCGGCGAGCTGCGCGAGCGTCTGGTCCAGGTAGCGAAAGCACGGCGACGAGCCGAACGACTGGCTGTCCAGCCGAGCGCGTCCGAGCGCTTCGAGAAAGCGGGCGTGGGCAGCGGTGAGCGCGCTGGATTGTCCCGTGCCCGGTGCAAGCGTGGTCACCAGATAGCGCCGGCCGCTGAGCGTCGCGCCCTCTGTCACCAGCCGGGGCACCTGGCCTGCAAGCGGGCGCAAGCCGGCGAGTTCTCTCAGCCATTTCGCTTCGGCTCTCACCATCGGATCGGCGCTCTGGGTCATCGCCACTTTGGCGAGCGCGAGGCCCTCGCCCTGCGCCGAGGTGAGCAGGACTGACGCTTTCTGGTACGGTCCCGCGGTGCCGATCTGGATCGCCGCGCGCCACGGCCCGCTCACCGGCAGCTCGAAGGACAGGAGGCTGCGCATCGCGCGCGGCAGGCGCAATTCGGGCAGCACGCCCGCGCCGGGAGCGAGCGCGTTCACCCCGAGCAGCACCCGCGCATAGAGCGCCTTGTACGGATTGCTGATGAAGTAGCGCAGGCAGCGCACCTGGAAGCGATAACCGCCCGGCGGCAGCCACAACGGGCGCTGCCTGTCCCCGAACAGCACGCACCACCGCTCCGGCCACAAGGGCAGCACCCGCCGCTCGGGCTCGGCCCGCTGTCTCAAGACCGGATGCATCGTTTCCTCCAGTTTCACTTTCTCGCCTCCCCGGCGGCGCATTGCTCGAGCCACGCGAGCTGCTCCTGCGGCACGCGCGCCGTGTAACCGCCGGCCAAAGCCTTCGCCGCTATCCGCAAACAGCGCGCCATCGGCCGCAACGCCGCGCTCGTGAACGCGCGTGCAACGAACGTATCGGCGCCACCCCGGATCGCTCCGTCCTCGCGTCTGCCCTCGGCCTTCCTGCTGCGCGTTTTCTGCTCCGGGTAAAACCGCATGCATGACAGGTAGCGCGGGATGTGCGCGATGCGGGTGCGGGCGGAAAACCGTTCCCAGAGATCCGCGTCCATGGCGAGATCGAACCGCGGATCGAGCCCGCTTACCGCCTCGTAGAGCGCGCGCCGCCAGAACATCGACGGCTGCGGAATATAGTTGTGGTCATACAGCAGCACGAACCGGTTGAAGCCCATTTCCTTCTTGGGCCGCAGCAGGCGCCCCTCGGCATCGATCCACAGCGCGTCGCCATACGCCGCCATGACCTCGGGATGCGCCGAGAAGAATTCCGCCACCGCGTGCAGCGCCCCCGACAACAGCAGGTCGTCCGAGCAGAGCCAGCCGCAGATGTCGCCCCGCGCGCGCGCGAATCCCTTGATCAGCGCGTCGGTCTGCCCGCGGTCCGGCTCCGAGATCCAATAGGCCAGCGCGGATTGATGGCGCCGGATGATCTCGGCGCTGTCATCGGTCGAGCCGCCGTCGATGACGATGTACTCGAACGCGGGATAGCCCTGATCGAGAACCGAGCGCATCGCCTGCTCGAGATAGCGTCCCTGCTGGAACGAGCAGGTCACGACGGAAATCACCGGCAGCCGCGACGGCGTTTCATGCGGCGTAGAAGCATGCGGCAGTGTCGTATCTTGCATGTCGCGGCCCGCGCCTGGTTTCCGGTTCATTCCCTCTCGGTATTCGTTTGTGAACCCTCGACGACCATACTTGTTGTTGTCATGGTTTCGCTACGGGAATATGGCACCCGGACACCCGAGCAAGCGTCGTGCCCAGAATCGCAGACCGTCGGATTTCCGTATGCAGCGCAGGAAGTTAGCGTCGCGGTTCGCGCCCGGCGGCAGGCGCGCACCGAACCGGCAACTGTCGCAATTCACCGACAGGCGTGCGCTCCGGCGCTCCTATCTGCCGAGTTCACAACGGGTTGCGGTGTCGCATTTCAGCGACAACCGCGCGCAGTGCGGGTCGCGGCATCCTGATGAATGACGTCAGCTCTCGCCGGGAAGGCCGGCGGATGAAACCGGAGAACTCGCGGCGCCAAGCGGCTGACGTTCGCCGTGCGGCAGCGCGCTTGAGTTTGTGCCGGCACGGTCGAGCCCGAATGAGAAACCATCCTTGCACAGCACTTCGTAGCTTCCCCACAGCGCGATGGTACTCCCCACCATCTCGAGCCCTTCTTCCAGGAAATTTTCGAGCACGTCATATCCGCTCCCCGGCGTTACAAGATTACTCAGCGCTTCGATGCCGATTGCCGCGGCGAGAAAGATCCCCGTTCCCGCGAGAAGTTTCACCAAAGCGCGGGGGGCGCGCTGAAAATAGATGCGCGTCGACAGGGTCAACCAGACGAAGAAGACGACGAAGGGAATCCCGAGGACGAACATCCAGATCCCGGTGTGGCTGAATACGGTGTCCTGCCGCGTGCCCCCAGGAAGGAGTGCATCGGTCCTTTTGCCCACCGCTTCGTGGATCTGGACGATTTCGTCGAAGGAAAATCCCAGAAACACCAGCGCCATCACGATCAGCAACCACGATCGGGGCGAAGACCGGTCGAAGTTGCGATGGGCGAACAATCCCAGCAGCGCGGCCACACCGAACCACTGGACGGAAGAATACCAGCTCGGCAGATTGCATTCTCCGTTCAGGTCCAGCAGGAGGGACAGTGGACGATAAGGACGGCCCGCCAGGTAATTCAGGACATAAGCCAGTCCGATTGCCAGATCGATCGCGAACAGGACCACTATCAGCGGCGGAATTCGTACTCGTGTGAGCATGTTCTTGTCCTTTGCCCACAACTTTAGAGCACGCCGCGCGTCAAATCGTTCGGCCCCGTTGAGATCGCGGGCCGCCGGGTTCGTCGTAGTACCGATCGTCCGACTGCGCGCAGGTTGGGGTGACTACGTGAACCCCAACGATGATGAGCTAGCCTAGAATCTCGCCGATGTGTTCGCGCGCCTGCAACTCGGAGACGAACTCCCCGAGTTCCGGTCCGAGCGCATCCCTGGCCGAGACCATTCCCACCGGCCGGTCGCGTTCGATCACGGGCACATGCCGGAACCCGCCCTCATACATCATGTGGAGCGCGTGCCCGAACGGGCGATCGGGGTTTATCGTCTGCGGATGGGACGTCATCACTTCGGCGAGCGTCGTGGTGTCGGGATCACGTCTCTCCGCCACCACGCGAAAGAGCGCGTCGCGCTCGGTGAAAATCCCGACCAGGCGTCCGTTATCGACGACGAGCAGCGCGCCGAACTTGCTGCGCTTCATCAGCTGTGCGGCTTCCAGGACGGTCGTGTTCGCCGGCGCGGTAAGCATGTGCTGGTTCGCGATGATGCGTCGGATCGAGCGTTGCGGCATGGCAATCCTCCTCTGGTGCAGGAAACTAAAACTTTACATCTAAACCGCCCATGAATGCACCGGTTTCATTGAATCGCATGAAGCGAAAAGTGGCCCTCCTTTTGCTTCGCGTGCCTGGTCGCTTCGCGACCCGTCGATGCTGCACCGCGGTGCGGTGCAGGCGTCGCCCGATTGCCGCGGTGCGACGCGTAGGTTGGGGTGAACCGCGTGAACCCCAACGGTCCAAAAGAAAATCCGTGGATAAAGGTAAGCGCACTGCCTCTCGGCACGTTGATTCCGCTATGCGCTACCGCCGCACCCTCGTTCCAGGTGGCACCTATTTCTTCACTGCGACCCTGGCAGACCGCCACTCGCGGCTCCTGGTGGAGCGGATCGATATACTACGGGACGCCGTGAGCAGCATACGCGCTCGCCACCCGTTTCGGATCGACGCGATGGTGGTGCTCCCGGACCATGCGCACGCGGTCTGGACTCTGCCCGCCGGAGACGCGGATTTTCCTCTGCGTTGGGCGCTGATTAAGGCTGCCTTCTCGCGTGCGATTGAAAAAACCGAGCACGTGAGCGCATCTCGGCGCGCAAGGGCGGAACGAGGAATTTGGCAACGGCGTTACTGGGAGCATCTCATTTGCGATGAGGATGACCTTGGACGGCACGTGGATTACATCCATTTCAACCCGGTAAAGCACGGTTACGTGCAGACGCCGGTCGAGTGGGCTCATTCGAGCATCCATCACTACGTTAAAAAGGGCCAGCTACCCCCTGACTGGGCGGGAAACAGCGGCGATATCCCGGAAAACGGAGAGCGTGACAGTTGGTAGATTGTTGGCGTTCGTTTGATTGTGGGGGTTCGCTACGCCCACCGCGCATGATCGTTGGGGTTCGCTTGATCGTTGGGGTTCGCTTGATCGTTGGGGTTCGCTTGATCGTTGGGGTTCGCTTGATCGTTGGGGTTCGCGTCGCTCACCCCAACCTACGCCTCTACGCCTCAACCTACGCCCCGAGGTACGAGCTGCCGCGATGCCACGCGTAGGTTGGGGTGAACCGCGTGAACCCCAATCCGATGAACCGGCATGCGATTCGGGCAGTATTCACAAAAAAAGCCCCGCCGCACAGCGAGGCTTGTTGATTTCGGACCGCGCGAGTTGAGCGGCAGAGCTTTTTTGTCCGCTCGAACTCGCGCAGTTAAAACGGCCGGAGCGCGGTCCGCGCGCGTTGAGCGGCGTTTTGGCGTCCGTTTCGAACGCGCGCAGTTAAAACGGCCGCACCGCGGTCCGTTTTAACACTTAATAGTCCATGTCCCCCATGCCGCCGGGGTGCGCGTGCGCCGGTTTCTCGTCCTTCGGCAGTTCGGCCACCATCGCGTCGGTGGTGAGAATGAGGCCCGCCACCGAAGCCGAGTTCTGCTGCGCTCCGCGCGCAACCTTGGTCGGATCGAGCACGCCCATCTCGACCAGGTCGCCATACTCGCCGGACTGCGCGTTGTAGCCGAAATTACCCTTGCCTTCGAGCACCTTGTTGACGACGACCGAGGGCTCGTCACCGGCGTTGGCCGCGATCCAGCGCAGCGGCTCTTCCAGCGCCCGCGACACGATCTTGATGCCGCAGTCCTGGTCGTGGTTGTCACCCTTGAGCTTGGCGACCGCAGCACGGGCGCGGATCAGCGCCACGCCACCGCCGGGCACGATGCCCTCTTCCACCGCAGCGCGGGTCGCGTGCAGCGCGTCTTCCACGCGCGCCTTCTTCTCCTTCATCTCGACTTCGGTTGCCGCACCGACCTTGACCAGCGCCACACCGCCGGCGAGTTTCGCCACGCGCTCCTGTAGTTTCTCCTTGTCGTAATCGCTGGTCGACTCCTCGATCTGGGCGCGGATGTTCTTGACGCGGCCTTCGATCGCTTTCGCGTCGCCTTGACCGTCGATGATCGTCGTTTCCTCCTTGCCGATCTCGATGCGCTTGGCCTGACCGAGCTCGTTGAGCGTCGCCTTCTCGAGCGACAGCCCCACTTCCTCGGCGATCACCGTGCCGCCGGTGAGAATCGCGATGTCTTCCAGCATCGCCTTGCGGCGGTCGCCGAAGCCCGGCGCCTTCACCGCGCAGGTCTTCAAAATGCCGCGGATGTTGTTCACCACGAGCGTCGCGAGCGCTTCACCCTCGACTTCCTCGGCGACGATCAGCAGCGGCTTGCCCGCCTTCGCCACCTGCTCCAGCACCGGCAGCAGTTCGCGGATGTTGGAAATCTTCTTGTCGTGCAACAGAACGTAGGGGTTTTCGAGTATCGCGATCTGCTTCTCGGCGTTATTGATGAAATACGGCGAGAGATAGCCGCGGTCGAACTGCATGCCCTCGACCACTTCAAGCTCGCTGTCGAGC
>JACQOK010000479.1 GCA_016202565.1 Betaproteobacteria bacterium
CCTTGGACAGCGAATCGATGATGCTCAACGTCATCAGCGGAAAGAGATGCACCGTCTCCACGATCAGCACGCCGTGCATCCCGTACATGAAGTTGACCGGATGCACGATGTCGAACCAGTCCATCAGCAGCACGTTCACCGTGCCGGCGCGTCCGAGGATGAAGACGAAGCCCAGCACGCCGACCAGCGGCGGCAGGATCATCGGCAGCATCGTGAGATATCCGAAGAGATTCCGGTAGGGAAACTCGTAGCGGATGATGAGGAACGCGACAGCGATCCCGATCACCGAGGTCGTGAAGACCGCGGCGACACCCAGCACCAGCGAGTTCCACAGCGAGCGCAGGTAGAACCGGTCGGTGAAGAACTCGTAGAAATTGGCGAGGGTGAACTGCCCCGCCTCGTTGGTGAAGGCGTCGTAGAAGATGCGCGTGAGCGGGTACAGCACGAAGAGGATCAGGAACACCCAGATCAGGCCGAACCCGATGAGCGAAATCACCGGGGTGCGGGGCCCCCGGGCCGGGATAGCAGCAGTCGTTGCCGTGGTCACGCGAGTCAATCCGCCGGGATCGCGAGCGTGCTGCCGATCGGACAGCTCAGCGTCACCGTGGCACCCATCACCAGCTGCTCGTGGTGCCACGGATCCCCGATGTCGAACTTGAAGACGACGCCGCTGCCAAGATCGACGTCGTAGCGCAGCGTGTTGCCAAGATAGGCGGCAAAGGCGATCTTGCCCATGAAGCGGTTCCTCTCGCCGCCGGCCTGGCTGTCGAGCCCGATGTTCTCGGGGCGTATGCAGATCACGCACCGGTCTCCCACGCGCAGCGGTTCATCGTGGATCGCCGAGATTTCGCCGAGCGCGGTATCCGCGCGCAGGCTGCGCTGCAGTCCTTCGACCGACCGCACCGTGCCTTCGATCAAGTTGTTGATGCCGATGAAATCGGCCACGAAACGGGTGGCGGGCCGCTCGTACAGCGCCTTGGGCGGGCCGACCTGGAAGACCTTTCCCTGATTGAACACCGCGATGCGGTCCGACAGCGTCAGCGCCTCCTCCTGGTCGTGGGTCACGTAGATGGTGGTGATGGCGAGCTCCTTCTGGAGTTTGCGGATCTCGGCCCGCACCTGCACGCGGATCTTGGCGTCGAGGTTGGAAAGCGGTTCGTCGAGCAGCAGGATCTGCGGATTCAACACGAGCGCGCGCGCCAGCGCCACGCGCTGCTGCTGGCCGCCCGAGAGCTGCCCCGGATAGCGGTCGCCCAGGCCGGTGAGCCCCACTTTGACGAGCACGCCACGAACCCGCTCGATGATTTCGGACGAGGGGATCTTGCGCAGCTTCAGCCCGTAAGAGACGTTCTCGGACACCGACATGTGCGGCCACAGGGCATAGTTCTGGAACACCATGCCGATACCTCGCTCGTGCGGGGGCACCTGGTTGACCACGCGGTCGTTGAAGCGGATCTCCCCCTCGTCGGGGGCGTAGAAACCGGCGATGAGCCGCAGCAGGGTGGTCTTGCCGCACCCCGAGGGCCCCAGGAGGGTGAAGAGCTCCCCCTCCAGGATCGAGAGGTTGACCGCGCTGACCACCGCCAGCGGCCCGAAGCGCTTCGTGAGATTCTCGACCGAGATGCGCATGGTCCGGGCCGCCGGTCGACGGCTCTACTTCTTCTTCAGTTCTTCCGCGACGGACTCGATCTCCTTGCGGTACTGCGAGTTCACCTGCTCGTAGCGCTTCTGGGCGACGTCATCATCGTAGATATTGACCACATCGACGTCGAAGTAGGAGCGCATGCCGCCCGTGAACTCCACCGCCATTTCCGCTTGCGAACCGGGCTTGCCCTGGACGCGGTATTTCGGCGTGATCGGGAACACGCCCCGCTCCATTGCCACCCGCTGCCCGCGCTCCGAGAGCATATACTCGATGAACGCGCGCGCGGCCTTGGGACGCTTGGAGCCCGCGAGTATGCCGATCGGCTCGGGCGTGATCCACGCGGTCTTCGGTGCCACGAACTTGATCTCGTAGCCGGCCAGCCGGTCCTCGAACGCCATGTAGCTCGGCACCGCAAACCCCGCCGCGAACTCGCCCCGCGCAACGACCGAAGGCACGTCACGGCTGCGCGCGGTGAAAATCCCTGTGTTTCCGGCCAGGCGCTTCAGCCATGCCCAGCCCTTCGCGTCGCCATCGCGCTGGAGTATGACCTCGTAGGTCGCGTGGCTGCTGGAGGAGCGCGTCGGCGCGCATTGCGCGACGTTGCCCTTCAGCTTGGGATGGAGGAGATCGTCCCAGTCCTTGGGCTCGGGCACCCCTAGACGCGCAAGCAATTTCGGGTGATAAACCAGGCCATAGGGCTCGAGCACGGTCCCGATCCAAAACCCCTTGGGATCCTTCAGCGGGATGGGCTTGGGCTTGCCGATGCTGTCCGGTATCGAATCAACGACGCTCTTGGGCAAGTCGAGCTTCGCCAGCAGCTTCTGCTCCGCCAGCTTGTCGAAAAGCGCGCTCTCCCCGCCCCAGAAAATGTCGGCATCGGGCCGGCCCTTCCATTCGACGATGCGGCCATAGGCCACAGGCGTGCCGGCCGCCAGGGCGCTCGTTTTCACATCGATGTTCCATTTTTCCTTGGCATACCTGGCGAAATCCGCCAGCGCCGGATCGGTCAGGGTCCTGGCAACCGGCGTAATGAGGACCAGTTCGTTCTCGATCGCCTGCGCCGCCGCCGGTCCTGCGGTTACCAACAGAAATACCAGCGCCACGCCCAGCAGCTTGATGAATCTGATCATGACATCCTCCCTTTCTCGGGGCTACCAGCCCCACTGGCTCATTCTGGACGACTCCGCGCGCTGCAGTTTGACACAGATCAAGCTCCCGTCCACATCTCATCTGCCGGAAATCCGATCGAAATGGTAAGGATGCGCAAGTAAACGCGCAATAGCTCCTTCCACTTCGGCATCGTGGTTCAGCACCTCGTCCACTGCCGCTACGATCGGCATGTCGACATCATGCCGCCTGGCGAGCGCCGCGACCGATTCGGCGGAATGAACCCCCTCCTGGACGGTGACGCGTTCCCGCAGTATATCGTGCAATTTGCGGCCTTCACCGAGCGCGATGCCGAGAGAAGTATTGCGCGAGCTCCGGCTGTTGCAGCTCAGATTGAGGTCACCCGCCCCCGAAAGTCCCATGAACGTTTCCAGCCGCGCTCCCATGGCGACGCCGAGACGCGCCATCTCGGCCAGCCCGTGCGCAAAAAGCGTAGCGCGCGCGCTTTCGCCGAGCTTCTTGCCCATCGCGACGCCACAGGCGATCGCGATCACGTTCTTGAGTACGCCGCCGAGGAGGACGCCGGTCACATCGTCCGACAGATAGGTGCGAAAGCGTGGCGTCCCGATCATCTGCGCGAGCTCCTCGCCGAGGTCGAGGTCGGCGCAAGCAAGCGTGACGCCGACCGGTTGGTCCACCGCGATGTCGTGCGCGAAGGACGGCCCGGACATGACCGCAACCGGTGTCTCAGGCAACGTTTCGCGGATAACCTGCGACATGAGCGCGCAAGTTCTGCGCTCGACTCCCTTGGAGCAGGTCACCACGGGCGTGCCGTCATCGAGAAACGGGCGCAACTGCTTCGTGACGGCGCGCATGTACTGCGCCGGGGGCGCGAGAAGCAGGAAGTCGGCATCCGCGACTGCGGACGCGAGATCGTTGGTCGCGACGATACCCTGCAGCATGCTGATACCCGGCAGGTAAACCGGATTCACCGCGTCCTGGTTGATCGCAGACACGACTTCGGGCTCGCGCGCCCAGATCACGGTTTCGTGCCCCGAGCGGCGGATCACGCACGCCATCGCGGTGCCGAAAGCTCCGCCACCGATCACCCCTATGCGTGCCACTTGTCCCCCTTTCCGTGATGCCGGGAGATCGTGAGGTCGGGAGATCGGGAGAGGGGTTCCTTTTCGCACTCCCGCACTAACGCTCTCACGCTCTCACGTTCCTTATCTCTCCGCCCAGTTCTTCGCGCGGCCGAGAGCCTTGCGCCATCCGGCCAGCAAGGCCTCCGCGTGCGCGCGGTCCATGCCCGGTTCGAACTCACGTTCCACTTGCCACTGTGCCGCGATCTCCTGGCCGTCCTTCCAGTATCCGACGGCCAGCCCGGCAAGATAAGCCGCGCCCAGCGCGGTGGTCTCGGTGACCCTGGGCCGCACCACCGGCACGCCGAGCAAATCGGCCTGAAATTGCATCAGCATGTCGTTACGCGCCGCGCCGCCGTCAACGCGCAACTCCTCGAGCCTGATGCCTGCATCGCTCTCCATCGCGTGCAGCACGTCGGCGGTCTGGTACGCGATCGCTTCGAGCGCCGCCCGCGCGATATGCCCGGCCGTCGCGCCCCGCGTGAGTCCATGGATCATTCCGCGTGCGTACGGGTCCCAGTGCGGGCTGCCCACGCCGGTGAAGGCCGGTACCAGATACACCCCGCCGTTGTCGGCGACGCTTGCGGCAAGCTGCTCGACTTCCGCCGACGACTTGATGATGCCGAGCCCATCGCGCAGCCACTGGACGACTGCACCCGCGATGAAAACACTGCCTTCGAGCGCATACTCAGGGCGGGTGCCCGTCTGACACGCCGCGGTGGTGAGAAGCTTGTTGCGCGATGCCACCGGACGCTCGCCCGTGTGCATCAGCATGAAGCAACCGGTGCCGTAGGTGTTCTTGACCGCCCCCGAAGCGACGCAGCACTGTCCAAACAGCGCCGCCTGCTGATCGCCTGCTATGCCTGCAATCGGAATGCGCGCGGCGAAGAAATCGCCGGCAGTTTGGGCCACGACCGCGCTCGACGGGCAAATTTCAGGCAGCACGCTGCGCGGCACGCCGAACAGGGCGAGCATTTCCTCGTCCCACGCGCCGTTGTGAATGTTGTAGAACAGCGTGCGCGATGCATTGCTCGGGTCCGTGTAGTGCGCGCCGCCCGAGAGTTTCCAGATGAGCCAGGCGTCGACGGTTCCGAAGGCGAGCCGGCCCTGCGCAGCCTTGTCGCGCGCGCCGGGAACATTATCGAGCAGCCACTTGAGTTTGGTCCCTGAAAAATAGGCGTCGATGACAAGCCCGGTCTTGTCCGTGATCATCGGCTCGTGACCGGCGGCCTTGAGCTGATCGCAGGAACCGGCCGTGCGCCGGTCCTGCCATACGATGGCGTTGTGGATCGGCTCCCCGCTCTTGCGATCCCACGCGATCGTGGTCTCGCGCTGATTGGTGATGCCGATGGCGGCAACGTCCCTCGCCTGAATCCCCGCGCGCGCCATCGCCTCGGC